>DASQGB010000193.1:0-6913 GCA_035632815.1 Burkholderiales bacterium
CCATCTGCACGAAGCAGTTGACGCGGAAGCGGCCGATGCCCGAGGGGCTGATGGCGAAGTTGCATTCCTTCTTGGATTCGAACTCGGCGGCTTGCTTGTCGTTCATCACCGCGCGCACCAGCATGCCGGTGTGCTGCGCGCCGAGCCCCTGCTGCGACACCGGGGTCATCTTGCCGTCGATCTTCATCGCCGGCGGGAAGCCCGCGGTGATGAAGAGGTCCGAGCCCTTCTTGGTGACCAGCGCCCGCAGCAGGTCGTAGATGAATTTCGTTGCCTGTTCTCGTTCCATAAGCCCTCCCTTGGACCGGCGGCTGGCGCCTAGCCCGCGAAGTTGTCCTTATTAGCAGCTTTGCTGCGCGCTTCGGCCGCGGAGATGAGGTTACGCTGCACCATCTCCTGCAGGTTCTGATCGAGCGTCTGCATCCCGATCTGGCGTCCGGTCTGGATCGACGAGTACATCTGCGCGATCTTGTTCTCGCGGATCAGGTTGCGGATCGCCGGGGTGCCGATCATGATCTCGTGCGCCGCGACGCGGCCCGAGCCGTCCTTGGTCTTGAGCAGCGTCTGCGAGATCACGGCGCGGATCGATTCCGAGAGCATCGAGCGCACCATCTCCTTCTCGGCGGCGGGGAACACGTCGACGATGCGGTCGATGGTCTTGGCGGCCGACGAGGTGTGCAGCGTTCCGAACACCAGGTGGCCCGTCTCCGCGCCCGACAGCGCGAGACGGATCGTTTCGAGGTCGCGCATCTCGCCGACCAGGATCACGTCGGGGTCCTCGCGCAGCGCGCTGCGCAATGCGTTGGAGAACGACAGCGTGTGCGGGCCGACCTCGCGCTGGTTGATCAGGCACTTCTTCGACTCGTGCACGAACTCGATCGGGTCCTCGATAGTGAGGATGTGGCCCTGCTCGGTCTCGTTCTTGTGGTTGACCATCGCGGCGAGGGTGGTCGACTTGCCCGAGCCCGTAGGGCCGGTGACCAGCACGATGCCGCGCGGCTGATCGGCGATCTCGGCGAAGATCTTCGGGCACTTCAGGTCTTCGAGCGACATGATCTTGGACGGGATGGTCCGCATCACCGCCGCCGCGCCGCGCTGCTGCACGAAGGCGTTGACGCGGAAGCGCGCGAGGTTCGGCACCGCGAACGAGAAGTCGCACTCGAGGTTTTCCTCGTAGAACTTGCGCTGCCCGTCGTTCATGATGTCGTAGATCATCGAGTGCACTTCCTTGTGCTCCATCGGCGGCACGTTGATGCGGCGCACGTCGCCATGCACGCGGATCATCGGCGGCAGGCCGGAGGACAGGTGCAGGTCGGATGCCTTGTTTTTGACTACGAAGGCGAGCAGTTCCGTCAGATCCATTACAATCCTCCCGCGCGTTGAATTTCCGCGCTGTATCAGGGCATTATGGCAACAATTTCGGAAAACCTGCAAGTTGTAAGAGGGCGCATTGCGCGCGCTGCGCAGGCGGCGCGGCGCGCAGCCGATTCGGTGACATTGTTGGCAGTGTCGAAAACCCACCCACCGGCGCGCATCGGTGAAGCGCGCGCCGCGGGGCAGCGCGCATTCGGGGAGAACTACGTGCAGGAAGCGCTGGAGAAGATGGACGCACTGCCTGAGCTCGAGTGGCACCTCATCGGCCCCCTGCAGAGCAATAAGACGCGTCTTGCCGCCGAGCGCTTCCACTGGGTACATACCCTCGACAGGGAAAAAATTGCAAAGCGCCTGTCCGAGCAGCGCCCCGCCGGCTTGCCGCCGCTCAATGTGCTCCTCCAGGTGAATGTCTCCGGCGAAACGAGCAAGAGCGGCCTTGCGCCGCAGGACGTGCTGGGCTTGGCTGAAACAGTCAAGCGCTTGCCCCGGCTGCGCTTGCGCGGCTTGATGGCCATCCCCGAACCCTCAAGCGACCCGGCCGCGCAGCGCGCACGCTTTCGTGCGGCAAGAGAGATCTTCGAAAGAATGGGCCCCGGGCTCGACACGCTGTCGATGGGCATGTCCGACGACATGGAAGCCGCGATCGCCGAAGGCGCGACGCTGGTACGCATCGGCACGGCGATCTTCGGCCCCAGGACCGACATCAGGAGCGCGGCTTGAAAATCTCCTTCCTCGGCGGTGGCAACATGGCGAACGCCCTGATCGGCGGCTTGATCGCCAAGGGCTTCGAGCGCGGCTCGCTCTCGGTCATCGAGCTCAGCCCGGCGGCACGCGAGCGCATCACCGGGATGCACGGCGTGCAAGCGAGCGCCGCGCCCGACGCGGCGACTGCCCAGGCCGATACGCTGGTGCTCGCCGTCAAGCCGCAGGACCTGCGCGCCGCGCTCTCGGGATTCTCCGGAAGTCTGAAGAAGAAACTTGTCATAAGCATCGCGGCCGGGGTGCGCCTCGATGCGTTGTCGCGCTGGCTCGACGGCCACCGCAAGCTGGTGCGCTGCATGCCGAATACCCCGGCCCTGATCGGCGCCGGCATCTCCGGCCTCTACGCGTTGCCCGAGGTGAGCCCTGCGGAAAGACAGCAGGCAGAAACCGTCCTCGGCGCGGTCGGCGAGGTGATCTGGCTGCCCGAGGAGCGGCTGCTCGACCCCGTGACCGCGGTGTCGGCCAGCGGGCCGGCCTATGTGTTCTGGCTGATAGAGCAGATGGCGCGAGCGGGCCAGATGATGGGGATTGCGCAGGACGTTTCCCTGCGCTTGGCATTGCAAACCGTCGTCGGCGCGGCAAGGCTTGCGGCCTCGTCCGGCGAATCGCCGGCGCAGCTGAGGAAGAACGTGACTTCCAAAGGCGGAACCACGGAGGCGGCGCTCGAGGTGTTCGACGAGGAGAAGCTGGCCGAGCGCTTTGCCCGGGCGCTGGAGGCGGCGAGCCGCCGCGCCGCCGCGCTGGGCGATGAGCTGGGGAAGGACTGAATGTTCGGGCAGATAGCGGTCTTCCTGGTCGACACGGTGGTGGCATTCATCGTGTTCCTGCTGCTCGCGCGCTTCCATTTCCAGTGGCTGCGCGTGCCCTTCCGCAACCCGGTGGGCGAGTTCGTGCTGGCGCTGACGAGCTGGATCGTCCTGCCGGCGAGGCGCGTGATTCCGGGCATGGCGGGACTCGACCTCGCGACCTTGCTGCTGGCCTGGACGCTGCAGGCCCTCGGGCTGTGGATCCAGATCTCGATCTCCGGGGCGCAACCGGGGCCCCTCGCCATCGTCATGGTGGCGCTGGTCGACCTGCTGCGCTACAGCCTGTACATCCTGGTGTTCGCGGTCATCGTACAGGCGGTGATGTCATGGATCAACCCGCACGCGCCGCTTGCGCCCGTGTTTGACGCGATGACGCGTCCGTTTCTGCGGCCGCTGCGCCGCTTCGTGCCGCTGGTTGCCAACGTCGACCTGACGCCGCTGATTCTCCTGGTCGTGCTGCAGGTGCTGCTGATTCCGGTGGCGCACCTGCGCGTCGCGGCGGCCACGCTTTGATCCTGAAGGAGCCGAGGAATGGAAACTGCCGACAAGCTGAGCTCCCTCAAGACCGTCGCCATGGTCGTGTACGCGCTGCAGGCGGCGGGGTTCTTCCTCGGCATCACCTGGATCGTCGCCGTCGTGATCGATTACGTGAAGAAGGAGGAGGTTGCCGGCACCTGGCTCGAGTCGCATTTCCGCTGGCAGATCCGCACGTTCTGGTTCGGCCTGCTGTGGGGCGTGATCGGCGGCGTGCTGACGCTGGTGCTGGTCGGCTTCGTGGTGCTGTTCGCCGACGCGGTGTGGATCATCTACCGCATCGTGAAGGGCTGGCTCAACCTGGCCGAGAACCGCCCGGTGCCCTGAGAAAGCGCGCCTCTTCCGGGTAAGGGAAGACGTCTTCCTGCAGCCCGGCGCGCACCTGCTCCTGCTTGGCGGTCCAGAAAGCTGGGTCGAGCAGGTCGCGGTGGTACTCGTAGAAAATATCTCGCGAGCGCGGATCCGACACCAGGAAGCGATCGAACTGCTCCGGGAACACGTCGCCCTCGCCGATGCGCCAGTAGGGCTCGGCGGCGAGCTCCTCCTCGTAGCTGGAGGGCGCCGGGATGCGCCGGAAAGTCACGTCGGTCATCGGCTGGATCTCGTCGTAGTCGTAGAACACCACGCGGTCGTGACGCGTGACGCCGAAGTTCTTGAGCAGCATGTCGCCCGGGAAGATGCCCGCGCCGGCGAGCTCCTTGATCGCATTGCCGTATTCGCGCAGCGCCTGGCGCAGCGCGGCTTCGTCGTGGTCGCGGCGGCAGTCCTCGAGATGCAGGTTGAGCGGCTGCATGCGCCGCTCGATGTACACATGGCCGATGACCAGCTTGTCGGCGTCGAAGCCGATCAGCGATCCGCACTCGCGCTTGAGCTCTTCCACCAGCGCCGGATGGAAGCGCTCGAGCGGCAGAGCGACCAGCGAATACTCCAGCGTGTCGGCCATGCGGCCGACGCGATCGTGGAGCTTCACCATCAAGTAGCGGTCCATCACCGTCTGGCGGTCGATGTCCTTGGGAGGCGCGAAGCGGTCGCGGATCACCTTGAAAACGTAGGGGAACGACGGCAGGGTGAACACCAGCATCACCATGCCCTTGATGCCGGGGGCGACGGCGAAGCGGTCGGTCGAGTGCTTCAGGTGGTAGTGCAGATCGCGGTAGAACAGCGTCTTGCCCTGCTTGGCGAGCCCGACCGCCATGTACAGCTCGGCGCGCGGCTTCTTCGGCATCAGCCAGCGCAGGAACGAGACGTAGGCCGCCGGCACCTCCATGTCGACGAAGAAGTAGGCGCGCGCGAACGAGAACAGCACCAGCAGCTGGTCCTCGCCGACCAGCAGCGCGTCGAGGTAGAGCTCGCCGCGCTCGTTCTGCAGGATCGGCACCGCAAAGGGCAGGTCGTGGTGCGCGTTGATCAGGCGCCCGACGACATAGGCGGCCTTGTTGCGGAAGAACAGCGACGCCAGAACCTGGATCTGCAGGTCGGGCTGCGCGCGCGCCGGCCGCGGGAAGTGGCTGCGCAGCGCGTGAACGATGTTGTGCAGGTCGCGCTGCGCATTTTCCCAGGGATTCGCCAGGCCGAAGCTCGCTCCGATATCGCGTAAGGTCCTTCTCAGGCCGCCTTTCAGCGGGTAGTAACAGCGGAAGGTGAGACCCTCGCCTTCCAGGTGCTCGGTCGCCACCGCCGGCCGCCAGAAGATGAACTCGTTGTGGTAATGGCGCCGGTGGAGCAGCTCGCAGGCGACCGAGTTGTAGAAGGTCTCGGCGCATTCGGGCTGCTTGTGCTCATGCAGCAGGCCGATGAACGCCTGCTTGATCGCCGGCCACAGCGACTCGTCGCCCGAGTCGGGGAAATCCCGCCGCAGCGCGTCGACCGCTTCCTGCACCCGCAGGTCGTACATCTGGATGCGCTCGCGCGCCAGGCTGCGCATCGCCGGCCAGGCGGCGCGCTCGAACAGCGCGCGCGCCTCGAGGGCGGCATCGGTGAAGAGCCGATAGTGCCGGTCGAAGCCGGCGAGGATGGCGCGCGCGATGTCGCGCGGGAGGTCGGCGCGCCTTTCCTCGATCCTGACTACTTTTTGTGCGGCTCGCACTTCACGCGACCGCGACCTTCTTTTTCTTTTCGTCGAAGAACTGGGCGTCCTCGGTCGAGCCGTGCAGCGCGGTGGTCGACGCCTTGCCGGCGGTCACCACCTGCGTGACCAGGTCGAAATAGCCGGTGCCGACTTCGCGCTGGTGCTTGACCGCGGTGAAGCCCTTTTCGGCGGCGGCAAACTCTTTCTGCTGCAGCTCCACGAACGCGGACATGTTGTTGCGCGCGTAGCCGTGCGCGAGCTCGAACATCGAGTAGTTGAGCGAGTGGAACCCCGCCAGCGTAATGAACTGGAACTTGTAGCCCATCGCGCCCAGCTCGCGCTGGAATTTCGCGATCGTCGCGTCGTCTAGGTTGCGCTTCCAGTTGAACGACGGCGAGCAATTGTAGGCGAGCATCCTGTCCGGAAATTTCTTCTGGATGCCCTCGGCGAACTTGCGCGCGAACGCCAGGTCCGGCGTGCCGGTCTCGCACCACACCATGTCGGCGTACTCGGCGTAGGCCAGTCCGCGCGACAGCGCCTGGTCGAAGCCGTTTCTCGTGCGGTAGAAGCCCTCCGAGGTGCGCTCGCCGGTGAGGAAGGGCTTGTCGTTCTCGTCGACGTCGCTGGTCACGATGTCGGCAGCCTCGGCGTCGGTGCGCGCGAGCAGCACCGTGGGCACTCCCATGACGTCGGCCGCGAGCCGCGCTGCGATGAGCTTCTGCACCGCCTCCTGCGTCGGCACCAGCACCTTGCCGCCCATGTGGCCGCATTTTTTCACCGAGGCGAGCTGGTCTTCGTAATGCACGCCGGCCGCGCCGGCATCGATCATCGCCTTCATCAGCTCGAAGGCGTTGAGCACGCCACCGAACCCCGACTCCGCGTCGGCCACGATAGGCGCGAACCAGTCGATCTCACCTGCAGTGGCTTTTCCGTCAGCGGCCTCCATGGTCTGGATCTGGTCGGCGCGCATCAGCGCATTGTTGATGCGCTTGACCACCGTCGGCACCGAGGTCGTCGCGTACAGCGACTGGTCCGGGTACATCGACGCGTAGCTGTTGTTGTCGGCGGCAACCTGCCAGCCCGACAGATAGATGGCCTTCACGCCGGCCTTCACCTGCTGCATCGCCTGATTGCCGGTGAGCGCGCCGAGCGAATTCACGAACGGCCGCTCGTTGCACAGTTTCCACAGCTTCTCGGCGCCATTGCGCGCGAGCGTGTGCTCGATCCTGAGGCTGCCGCGCAGGCGGACCACGTCAGCGGCGGTGTAGCCGCGCTTGACGCCCTTCCACCGCGGGTTTTCGGCCCAGTCCTGCTCCAAAGTTTGGATTTCTTTTTTGCGCTGATCCACGCTGCCTCCGGTGAGTGTCGA
>DASQGB010000194.1:0-7605 GCA_035632815.1 Burkholderiales bacterium
CAGCATGAACGGCGCGTGGCGCAACTCGATCGCGGCGAGCAGCACCCAGTAGAGCGCGATGAACACGGGGATCTGCACCAGTATCGGGAAGCAGCCGCCGAGCGGATTGATCTTCTCGGTCTTGTAGAGCTCCATCATCGCCTGGTTCATCTTCTGCCGGTCCTGACCGTACATCTCGCGCAGCTTGGTAAGCCGCGGGGTGATGAGCTTCATCTTGGCCATCGATTTGTAGCTCGCGGCCGAGAGCGGGAAGAACACGAGCTTGATCAGCACGGTAAGCAGGATGATCGCCACCCCCCAATTGCCCGACAGCGCATGGAACTTCTGCAGCAGCCAGAACAGCGGCCAGGCGATGATCGTCAGCCAGCCATAGTCGACCACCAGATCGAGGCCCGGCGCCGCCGCTTGGAGGCGCGACTGCTCCTGCGGTCCGGCGTAGAGGGCGGCGGCAACCTTCGTGCTCTCGCCCGGTGCTGCGCCGGCCGGTATCAACACCCGGCCGGCGTAGGTACCGTCCGGGCGCTTCTCGATCACGTAGTCGCGCTCGACGCCGCTTGGCGGCAGCGCCGCCGACACGAAGTAATGCTGCACGAAGGCGAGCCAGCCGTTGTTCGCATGCCTCGCAACTTCGCCTTTGGCCTTGTCGAGGTCCGAGAGATGCACTTTCTCGAATTTCCGCTCTTCGGTATAGAGCGCGAAGCCGATGAAGCTCTGCGCGCCGAAAGTGTCGGCAACGCTGTTGCCTTCCACGTCCGGCCGGCCATCGTGCGTCAGCTGGACATAGGCGTACGCAGCCACCGGAGCGCTGCCTTTGTTCCGCAGCTCGAACGAGATGTCGATTACGTAGCTGTCGCGCCTGAAAACGTACACCTTCTCGACCTCCAGACCGTCGCGGCCTTGCGCCACCAGCCGCAGCTCCAGCGCGTTCTGGCCGGCGCCGAGGCTGCGCTCGCCCGGTCGCGCCTGCCACAGGGTCCGATGGTTGGGGCCGGCATCTCCGGTAATCCCGCTTTGCGCCTCGTAGTGGTGCTCGGGGCCGAACAAGACCAGGTTCTTGGTGGAATCCTTGGAGTCCTTGTGCCTAAGGAGCTCGAGCCGTTTCAGCGTGCCGCCAAGGGTATCGATGTCCGCCGCCACCAGATCGGTGGTGATACGGATGATCTCGCCGGTGGAGGAGGTTTCTGCGGCAGGCACGCTCGACGGTGCGGGCTGCGGGGCGGAGCCCGGCGCCGGCTTCGGCGCCGGCACCCCTTTCTGCGCCGCGGGCTTTGCAGGCGCGGGCTTGGGCCGGTTCTCGCGATCCCACGCTTCCCACAGCATGAGCAGCGAGAAGCTGAAAATAAACAGCAGGATCAGCCGTTGCGTATCCATGTTCATGGGACGGGGTCGTAGCCGCCCGGATGCCAGGGACCACAGCGGCAGACGCGGCGTGCGGCGAGCAAGCTGCCGCGCCAGGATCCGTGCCGCGCCAGGGCCTCCTCGGCGTATTCCGAGCAGCTCGGATAAAAGCGGCACGAGGGCGGCAACCAGGGACGCAGCAACCATTGATAAGCGCGCACCAAGAGGCGCAGCCAGCGCCCGCTCATGGCGCCAGCCCGCCAAGCAACTGGCGCACACGCTGAATCATCTCGGCCGACGGCCTCACGCCGTAGGGCGGCCGCACCAGCACATCGATCGGCCCTAGCTTGGCCTGCTCTAGGCGGAAGGCTTCGCGGATGCATCGCTTGATCCGATTTCTCTGGGTGGCCTTCGTGGCGTGCTTGCGCGATACGAGCATGCCGAGCCTCGGCGGTCCCGCATCGCGTCGCGCGAAATAAAAGACGTAGCCGGATTGGGTGCGCCGCGCTCCGTGACGCAGCAGGCGTTCGAACTCGCCTTTACGCCCCAGCCTGCGCGCGGCGTCGAGCCCGTAGGGCTTTTCAGCCTCCGCTACAACGGCTACAACCCGAGGCGGCGCCGGCCGCGAGCGCGCCGATTGCGGAGCACCGCGCGTCCGCCGCGCGTACGACTGCGCACCAAGAAGCCATGGCGTCGCGCGCGCCGCGTCTTGGACGGTTGGTAGGTACGCTTCGTTGCCATTGCTGCCCCGGTCCGAAAAAGGGCGGTATTAGAGCGCGCGCTTCAACGCATTGTCAAATCGGCGCGCGCGTCGAAAGTATTCTCCGCACCTGTGGATAACCCATAGCGAAGAAGGTAAAATTCGAACTCGTTTTAGGCCAACCACAAAGATGCAGAACCTCTGGGACGCTTGCCTGCGTCGGCTCGAGCAGGAACTCCCCGCGCAGCAGTTCAATACCTGGATCAGGCCGCTGGCGCCGGACGCGGGCTCAGCCGCTGACACGCTGGTGCTCGCGGCACCCAACCGCTTCGTGCTCGAGCTCGTGCGCGAGCGCTTTGCCGCGCGCATCGAGCGTTTGGCTGCCGAAGCAAGCGGTCGCGAACTGGGCCTGCGCCTGGTGCTGGCAAAGGGCGTGGAGCGACCTGCAGCCGCGGCCCAGCCGCCTCAGCGAGCCGCAGGCGAAACCCCGTCGCTTCAGGAACGTGCACGGCTCAACCCGGGCCACTCCTTCGACAGCTTTGTCACGGGGAAGGCGAACCAGTTGGCGCGTGCGGCGGCAGTGCAGGTGGCGGAAAATCCGGGCACCTCGTACAACCCTTTGTTCATCTACGGTGGGGTGGGACTGGGCAAGACGCATCTGCTGCAGGCAATCGGCAACCAGCTCGCTGACCAGAAGCCGCAGGCCCGCATCCGCTACAGCCACGCCGAGCAGTACGTTACCGACGTAGTGCGCGCTTACCAGCAGAAATCCTTCGACGAGTTCAAGCGCTACTACCACTCCCTCGACCTGCTGCTCATCGACGATATCCAGTTTTTCTCCAACAAGGGCCGCACGCAGGAGGAGTTCTTCTACGCTTTCAATGCCCTGGTGGAGGCTCACAAGCAAATCGTCATCACCTGCGACAGCTACCCGAAGGAGATCGCCGGCATGGAAGAGCGCCTCATCTCGCGCTTCGGCTGGGGCCTTACGGTAGCCATCGAACCGCCCGAGCTCGAGATGCGAGTAGCGATCGTCCTGAAAAAGGCCGAGGCCGAGGCGCTCGCGCTGTCGGAAGATATCGCTTTTTTCATCGCCAAGCACATCCGCTCCAATGTGCGCGAGCTGGAAGGGGCGCTGAAAAAGGTGCTTGCCTTTGCGCGCTTCACTGGGCGCGAGCTTTCGCTCGATCTCGCCAAGGAAGCGTTGCGCGACTTACTCAACCTCAACAGCCGACAGGTGAGCGTGGAGGGCATCCAGAAGACTGTCGCCGAATACTTCAAGCTCAAGATTTCGGACATGCATTCCAAGAAGCGCAGCCGCAACCTTGCACGGCCGCGCCAGGTGGCGATGGCGCTCGCGAAGGACCTCACGCAGATGAGCCTGCCGGAGATCGGCGAAGCTTTCGGCAATCGCGACCACACGACCGTCCTGCACGCCTGCCGCACCATCGCCAGTCTGCGCAAGCATGACAGCAGCCTGAACCGCGATTATCTGGTGCTCGAGCAGGTCCTGAAGGGCTGAGGATGAACAAGCTGTGCGCGAGCGCCGCGAGAACTGTGGGTAATCCGGGCCAGCCGGCGCGGCCGGAGAACTGTCCACAGCACTGCACATTCGCCCCACAGCTTTCCCCGCGGCCCGGCGCGCGCCAATCCCCGAGCGGCAAAGCGTTTTCCGGCTTATCCCCGCGCAGCCGCGCCTCTATTAGCTGTTACTAGTATTACTAAGTAGGTAAATAACAAATGATCAAAGCAAAGCGAGACGAGATCCTGGCGCCGCTGGCCGCGGTCAGCGGCATCATCGAGCGGCGCCACACGCTGCCGATCCTTTCGAACGTTCTCATTGAACGCTCGGCGGAGGCCCTGTCGTTCCTCGCCACCGATATCGAGATACAGATCACCGCCAAGAGCTCACTCGAGGCAGGCGGGGAACCTCGCGCGCTCACCGTCGGGGCGAGAAAGGTGCTCGACATCTTGCGCGCGCTGCCCGAAGGGGCGGAAGTGACGCTGCAACAACAGGACAAGCGGCTGCTGGTGAGGGCCGGCAAGAGCCGATTTACCCTGCAGACACTGCCGGCGGAGGACTTTCCGCGGCTGGCCAAGGCGCAAGGCGAGGCGGCGCGCTTCGCGGTAAGCCAGAAGGCGCTGCGGCGGCTTCTGGGGCTGGTCCAGTACGCCATGGCGCAGCAGGATATTCGTTACTACCTGAACGGCCTGTTGATGGTCGTGGAAGAAGGGCAGCTCAAGCTCGTCGCCACCGACGGACACCGGCTGGCCTTCGCTTCGCTCGGCTTGGACGCCGAGTTGCCACGGCAGGAAGCGATCGTGCCGAGAAAAACGGTGATCGAGCTGTCGAAGCTGCTTGCCGACAGCGACAGCGAGGTACGCATCGACCTCGCCGCCACACAGGCTGCGTTCAGCTTCGGTACGGTAGAGCTGGTGTCGAAGCTCATCGATGGGAAATTCCCCGACTACACGCGCGTGATTCCGACCCAGCACAAAAACACCTTGCGGATTGAGCGCGAGCCATTGCGACAGGCGCTGCTGCGTGCCGCCATCTTGTCGAACGAGAAGTTCCGCGGGGTGCGCTGGGTGCTGGGCGAAGGCAGCCTGAAGATCGTTTCGTCGAATGCCGAGCAGGAGGAAGCCAACGAAGAGCTGGAGGTCAAGTACTCCGGCGACGCGCTCGACATCGGATTCAACGTGAACTACCTGCTCGACGTGCTGAACAACGTCGCGGGCACCGACATCGAGTGCGCCTTCGGCGATTCCTCGTCGAGCGCCCTGATCAGCTATGCCAGCGAAAAGGACTTCAAGTACGTCGTCATGCCGATGAGGATTTGAGGGTGGGAGAACCGGAAAGACAGCAGCCCAACGCCAACGACTACGGCTCGGACGCGATCAAGATCCTCAAGGGCCTCGAGGCGGTGCGCAAACGGCCGGGGATGTACATCGGCGACACCTCCGACGGCACCGGATTGCACCACATGGTTTTCGAGGTCGTGGACAACTCCGTCGACGAGGCGCTCGCCGGATTTTGCGACGAGATCGTGCTGACCGTGCATACCGACAACTCGATCTCGGTGCTCGACAACGGCCGCGGCATTCCGACCGGGATCAAGGAAGACGACGAGGCGAAGCGCTCGGCGGCTGAAATCGTCATGACCGAGCTGCATGCGGGCGGGAAGTTCGACTCCAATTCCTACAAGGTGTCGGGAGGGCTGCATGGTGTCGGCGTGTCGGTGGTGAACGCGCTGTCCGAGTGGTTGCGGCTCACGGTCTGGCGCGACGGCCGTGTTCATCAGATGGAGTTCCGCGACGGCGTGCCGGTCGAGGCGATCAAGTTCACCGGCAACTCGGAGCGGCGCGGCACCGAAGTGCATTTCCTCGCCTCGAAGCAGGTGTTCGGCAACGTCGATTACCACTACGACATTCTGGCGCGCAGGCTGCGAGAGCTGTCTTTCCTGAATAACGGCGTCAAGATCGTGCTCATCGACCAGCGCTCCGGGAAGGAGGAGAACTTCGCCTTCTCGGGTGGCGTCAAGGGCTTCGTGGAATACATGAACCGCGCCAAAAACGTGCTGCATCCGAATGTCTTCGTCGGCCGCGGCGTGAAAGAAGGCGTCACGGTCGAGGTGGCGATGCAGTGGAACGACTCCTATCAGGAGAGCGTCCTGTGCTTCACCAACAATATCCCGCAGAAGGACGGCGGCACGCATCTCACCGGCCTGCGCGCAGCCATGACGCGCGTGCTCAACAAGTACATCGAGGAGGTCGAACTCGCCAAGAAGGCAAAAGTGGAGACCACCGGCGACGATATGCGCGAGGGTCTCGCCTGCGTGCTTTCGATCAAGGTGCCCGAGCCGAAGTTCTCGTCGCAAACCAAGGAGAAGCTGGTGTCCTCGGAGGTTCGCCCGGTGGTCGAAGAGCTGGTCGCCGATACCCTGCGGGACTATCTCGCAGAGCGCCCCGCCGACGCGCGCCTCATCACGTCGAAGATCGTCGAAGCGGCCCGCGCGCGGGAGGCGGCTCGCAAGGCGCGCGATATGACCCGGCGCAAGGGCGTGCTCGATTCCATGGGCCTGCCCGGAAAGCTCGCCGACTGCCAGGAACGCGATCCGGCGAAATGCGAGCTTTACCTGGTGGAGGGCGATTCTGCCGGCGGTTCGGCGAAGCAGGGACGCGACCGGCGCTTCCAGGCAATCCTCCCGCTCAAGGGAAAGATCCTCAACGTCGAGCGCGCGCGGTTCGAGAAGCTGCTGTCCTCTACCGAAATCGCGACTCTGATCACCGCGCTGGGCTGCGGCATCGGCACCGAGGAGTACAACCCGGAGAAGCTTCGCTATCACCGCATCATCGTCATGACCGACGCCGATGTCGATGGTTCGCACATCCGCACTCTGCTGCTGACCTTCTTCTATCGGCAGATGCGCGAGCTGGTCGAACGCGGCTACATCTACATCGCGCAGCCGCCGCTCTATCGGGCCAAGCTCGGCAAGGAGGAGCGCTACCTGAAGGATGACCATGAATTGAATGAGTTCATGCTCAAGCAGGCGCTGATCGACGCGGCCCTCTATCCCGCCGCCGGGCGCGAGCCTATCGCCGGCGACGCCCTCGCCGAGCTGGCCAAGTCCTACCTCTTGTCCGAAGCCGTTATCGAGCGCGTATCGCGGCTGATCGACCGCGAAGTGCTGCAGGCGATCCTGCGCGGCGTGCAAGTCGATCTCACGCGCCGCGACACGGCGGCAGCTTCTGCAGAGGCGCTCGAGGCCGCGATCGGCGGCAACGGCATCGCTGTCGCGCCGCACTTCGACGCCAAGACCGATCGCTATCAGGTGCGGGTCGAGCGCACGCGCCACGGCAACGTGCGCATGAGCACCATCGACACCGAATTCGTGCATTCAGGCGACTACACGCAGATCCGCCAGAGCGCCGAGATGCTGCGGGGATTGATCGCCGAGGGCGCGTACGTGCAGCGCGGCGAAAGGCAGCAGCCGGTGCGCGACTTTCCCGAGGCCATGAAGTGGCTGCTCGGCGAGGTGCAGAAATCGATGACCCTGCAGCGCTACAAGGGCCTGGGGGAGATGAACCCCGAGCAGCTGTGGGACACCACCATGGACCCCGCTACCCGCAGGCTGCTCAGGGTGCAGATCGAGGATGGCATCGCCGCCGACGAGATCTTTACCAAGCTGATGGGCGATGAAGTCGAGCCGCGGCGCGCTTTCATCGAGTCCAATGCTCTGGGCGTACGCAACCTCGACGTTTAGGCTGCGCGGCGCTTCTTCTTCGCTTCCTCGGGCTTTTCCTTCGGGGCTCGGGCCTGGAACTCGAAGCCGACCTTGCCATCGGTCGTCTTGACCAGGAACGCCTTGAAACGCCGATTCTTCTTGGAGACGAATCCGGTCAGCAGGTCGGTTTTGCCGGTCGCCAGCAGCTTCTTCATCTGCTCGCGTTCGACCGGCTGCTGCAGGATCATCCTGCCGGAGCGGAAGTCGCAGCTACGCTCCGGCCCGACCGCCTTCTCGCAGGTATAGGTGACGCCGGATTCGTAGACCCGAGCGCCGCATTTC
>DASQGB010000195.1:0-9719 GCA_035632815.1 Burkholderiales bacterium
GGTTTTCGAGGGCGACGTACTTGGCCGCCTCGTCGATGCGCTTTTTCAGACTCCCTTTTTTCTCAAGGACCGGCGTCTTGGTCGAGATCAACCCGAGAACGATCCTCTTGCCCTTCGGCACGAAGCGCAGCGGCTCGAAGCCGCCGGCGCGCGCGGTGTCGTACTCGAGGAAGAAGCCGTCGACCTCGGTCTGGAACACCGCCTCGGCGACCGCGTCGTAGCCGCCCTGCGCCATCCACATGCTGGCGTGGTTGCCGCGGCAGGTGTGCATCGTCACGCCCAGATTGCCGGGTTTGTCCTTCAACAAGGAACTGATCACGGACGCGTATCTCGCCGGCAGCTTCGCCGGGTCCTCGCCGTCGCGCTTCACCTGCGCGCGGATGCCCTCGTCGCACAGGCAAGCGAACGAGACATCGTCGATTTGTAGGTAGGTGCAGCCCGCGGCCGCGAGCTCGGCGATCTCCTCCTGGTAGGCGCGCACGATGTCGGCCCAGAACCCATCCATGTCGGGATACGCGTTCGCATCCACCACCTTCCGGCCGCCGCGCATATGCATGTACGTGGGGGAAGGGATGCACAGCTTGGCGGTCTGTTTCGTATTCGCATGCAGGAATTTGAAGTGGTCGACCATCACCGGCCTCGCGCGCTTCACCTTCCCGTTCACCACCATCATCGAGCGCGTCTCGGACTCCGCGCCACCTTCGCCGTGGAACTTGAGCGCGTACTGGCCCTGCGTGGCGACGATGCCCTCGAAGCCGGTGAGGAAGTCGACGTGCCAGAACGCGCGGCGGAATTCGCCATCGGTCACCGATTGCAGGCCGGCCGCTTCCTGTAGCGAGACCGCCTTGCGGATCGCCTGATCCTCCGCGGCCTTGAGCTTTTCTCGGGGGATTTTGCCGTTCTTGAAATCCGCCCGGGCCTGCTTGAGCTCGGGTGGACGAAGCAGGCTGCCGACATGGTCGGCGCGGAAGGGGGGGTTCATGCCGAGAGCCTACAGTGGGAATTAGCCCACGGCGTTTTGCACCACGATCGTGGTACAAGAGGACGACGATGGCTTTCGACCTGCCCCCGGACATGATGCCGCTCTCGGAGGCGGTGGCGATTGCGCACCGGGAGGTTTTTTCGGGGACGGTGCTGTCCACGGAAGAGGCCATGGACGTCATCGCCACCGCGCTGTCGGGACATTTCGCCATTCACGGCCAGCGCGAACTCGAAGCGGGGCTGAGCCAGCTTACCGAGCAGGATTATTCACGCGGCGGGTTCCGCGGCGGCGCCATGCGCTTCGAGTTTCGGGACGGCGGGTCCCCGATCGTTCACCTTTGCGTGCGAAAAACCGACCTCACGCGCGTCCTGGACACGTTGACCGGGCCGCGGGGCGATCCCATCATCCGGCGCTAGGAGCGGGTCTTTTTCTTGCGGCAAGTTGTTGCAGTACTACCCACAAGGAGACCCCCATGCGTGTAAGCGAAGCGATGACGCGCGAAGTACGCATTGCCGATCCCGGCCAGACCATCCGGGATGCGGCGAAGATCATGAAGGACATCGACGCCGGCGTAGTGCCGGTGGGCGAGAACGACCGCCTGGTCGGCATCATCACCGACCGGGATATCGCGATCCGCGCAGTCGCCCTGGGGAAGGGACCGGACACGCCGGTGCGCGAGGTGATGAGCCAGGACGTGAAGTACTGCTTCGACGACGAGGACATGGACCACGTGGCGCAGAACATGGGCGACATCCAGGTGCGCCGCCTGCCGGTGGTGAACCGCGACAAGCGCCTGGTCGGCATCGTCTCGCTCGGCGATGTCGCGGTGACGGAAGGCCGCAAGCCGGCGGGTGAGGCGATCGTCGGCATTTCCAGGCCCGGCGGTCCGCACTCGCAGAGCGCGAAGCGCTAGCTCGCCCCGGTCGCGAAGGTCAACCCATATTGCGACGAGACGGGGGCCGATATGCCGGCGGGTACGCAGGTTGCTGGATTGCTTGCATGAACCTGCATACCTTCGTACTCGTCCTGCTGCTCGCGCCCCTGGGCGCCATCGCGGCGGACCCGACCGAGCAAAGCTCGGACCCCTATACCGCCTTCATCAGCCGCGTGCAGGAGAAGCTGCGTGCACTGGGCTTCGACGCCGGCCCGGTCAACGGCGATTCCGGCGGCAAGACGCAGGCGGCGCTCGCGCAGTTCCAGCTCGCCAACTCGCTCCCGGCCAGCGGCCAGCTCGATGCGAAGACCCTGGCCGAGCTCGGGGTAGCTCGGGACGGCGCACCGGTTGCGGCGGGCGCCTCGGCAGATTCCGCCACGGGGGCCACGTCCGACCCGCGCCCGGACCCCTCCAGCGCCAGCGCCCCGCGTTGATTGCGCCTGCACCTTCCCGAACTTTACGCGGGGTGCATCGAGCCCCAGTCGCGGCGGCGGTCGCCCATGCTCATGCGCCGCTCGCGCGCCACGCCGACCGCGATGCTGCGGCGCTCGGCGGCGCGCCGGCGCTCCATCGACACCGCCGTGCTGCGCCAGCCGAAGTACGCGGCGATGACCGCGGTACCCAGGTGCAGCCATACATCGTGTCCGTAGAGCGGCACCAGACCAAACATGGTGTGCAATCCAGGAATCAGCCCAATGATGCCTAGGGCGCCGTAAAACAAGGCCAGAGAGCGGGCGTAAAGGCCCGGATGGGTTGCGCCCGACCAGGCGGCGATACCCCAGAAGCCGGTCGCCAGATGCACTGCGGTGAGAATGATGTTCACCGGGAACAAGCCCAGCAGGTAGCCGTAAAGCAGCGTGAAGGTCGTCGCCGGCGCGTCGGCCGGCGGCGGCTGCAGCATGGCCGGGATCAGCCCGAGCACCCCCGCGGCCAGGTACGCGATGCCGAAAATCAATGCGAAAGTGGAAGTTCTCATGGCGTCTCCACGCGGGTCGAATCGGGTCCCTGATCGTAGTCGCGGCTAAGGTGCACCACGCCGTCGCGCTCGAGCACCGCAACGCGGGCGCGGCGCTTGGCTTTCGCCACGCGCACCGCATGCTTCATCGCCCCCCACTTGTTGGGGAAATACGCGATGGCGACGCGCGTCGGGCCGCGCTCGTTGACGCTCCACACCCCATCCTTGGTCCGGGTGACGGACAGCAGCGGTACGCCGGCGGTGGCCATCGCGCTTCAGCTGCTCTTCTTGCTCTTGGCGCTCTTCTTCTCGCCGACCGTGAGCTGGTTCTTCACTTGCTTCACGCCCGAGACTTCCTTCGCGATTTTCTCGGCGCGGCGCTTGGTGTCCTCGGAGTCGACGCGGCCCTTGAGCGTCACCGCGCCGGTGCTGCTGTCGCTGTCGACGTCGATCTTGAGGGTCTTCAGGCCGACGTCGGCGGCGAGCGCGGACTTCACCTTGCCGGTGAGGCCGGCACTTTTCGTGCCCTTCTTCGCCGCCTGGACGTTTTTCTGGCCCTGGCCTTCCTTCATGGCCGGTTTTTCGTCCTTCGGCTGCGCCGCGGCGGGCAGGGCGATGAGCAATGCGGAAACAAACACGATCAGCGTTTTCATGAGAGGCTCCTTTGGGTTTCGAAATGGGTCATCCGCTGCCTCCGGAGGGGGCTTGGGCGTGCACGACCTCCGGTTTCTCGATGGGCGGGCGGCGGATCTCCTGCTCGAGGCTCGGCCGCTCGCGACGCTGGAACGGCGCGAGCTCGACCGGGCGGCCGGTTTGCGCCGAGCGGTACAGCGCGCGGATGATGCGCACGTCGGCGAGGCCTTCCTCGGCCGAAGGCTCGGGGTCGCGGTTCTGCAGCACGCAGTCCGAGAAATACAGCAGCTCGGGGGCGAACTGGTCGCGCTTCGCGAAGCGCCGCTCGCGCATCTCGCCGTCGAGCGTCAAGCGGTGCTTGAGCGGCCGCGCATAATCGTAGGCCGGCTCGAGGGCGAGATCGCCCTTGGTTCCGGCAAGGCGGTATTCCGACACCTTCGCGGCGCCGAAGCTGCAGGCGAACGAGGCGACGCGGTCGTTCGGGAAGCGCAGCACCGCGCTCACCGATTCCTCGACTTCATCGAGGACCCCGGCGGTGGCGGCGCGCACCTCGAGCGGCTCGTCGCGGAACAGCGAGCGCGCGGCGTTGATGCAGTAAATGCCGATGTCCCACAGCACGCCGCCGCCGGTCTCGCGTCGAACGCGGATGTTGCCGGGAACCACCGGAGTGCAGAAAGTCGAGGTGAACAGGCGCGGCTCGCCGATGCGTCCGCAGCGGGCGACCTCCATGGCTTCGAGGTTCGCCCGCTCGAAATGCAGGCGATACGCCACCATCAGCCTGACGCGGGCCTCGCGCGCGGCGCGCGCCATGCGCTCACATTCGTCCTCGTCCATCGCCATCGGCTTTTCGCACAGCACGTGCACGCCGGCGCGCGCCGCACGCTCGGCATACTCGCAGTGCAGGTGGTTAGGCAGCGCGATGTAGACCGCGTCGACCGCGCCGCTCTTCAGGCACTCGTCGTATTGCTCGTAGCTGTAGAGCTGCTCGGCGCCGTACTTGCGGCCGAGGCTGCGCAGCTTCACGGGGTCGCCGGACACCAGCGCCGCCAGGCGCGAGTTGCGCCGGGCGTTGCCGAACGCCGGCAGCACCGCCACCTGGGCGATGTGCCCGAGGCCGACGACGGCATAGCGGAGGAGCTTTCTGGGCATCAGGCGGCCCGCCGTTTCCTGGTCGCCCTGGCTGCGCGCTTCGCCGGCTTCTTCTCCACGCTTTTCTTCAGCAGCGCCATGAGGTCGATGACCTCGGCGCTCTTCGCTGCGCGGGCCTCGCCCTTCTCGGGCTTGGTGAGCTCCTCGGTCTGGCCGGCCTTCACTTTCTCCTCGACGCGCTTGAGCAGGTCCTCGCGGTAGCTGTCGTGGTACTTGGAGGGCTGCCAATCCTCCGACATGTCCTCGACCAGGCGCAGCGCCATGTCGAGCTCCTTGGAGGTCGCCTTGACGCCTTTCAGCGCCTGCGCCGGCGTGCCGAGCTCGGCAACTTCCTTCAGCTCGTCGTGATAGCGCAGGGTGTCGAGGATCATCACGTCGTCCTGCGCCACGAGCGCGGCGAGGTACTGCCTGGTGCGGATCACCACCGTGGCGATGCCCGCCTTGCCGGCCTTCTTCATCGTGTCGCGCAACAGCGCGTAGGCCTTCTCGCCGCGCTTGCCGGGAAGGACGTAGTACGGCGTGTCAAAGAACTGCGGCGGGATGGCTTCGAGCGGGACGAAGGCGACGATGTCGACCGTCTTGGCTGCCTCGGGGTTGGCGCGGCGAAAGTCCTCTTCGCTGAGCACCACGTATTTCCCGTCGTCGTACTCGTAGCCCTTCACCACATCCTCCCAGGGCACTTCCTTTCCGCTCGCCTTGTTGACTCGCTGGTAGCCGACCGGGGCGAGGTCGCGCCGGTCGAGCATCGTCAGGTCGAGCTCGGCCGAGCGCTTCTGCGCCGAATGCAGCTCCACCGGGACGTGCACCAGCCCGAAGCTGATCGCCCCTTTCCACAGTCCGCGTGCCATGGCGCCTTCAGTGCCGCCCCAGGTCCTGGAGCAGGCTCGCCAGGTCGTCGGCGTGCTCCTCTTCCTTGGCCAGGATCTCCTCCATCAGTCGGCGCGAGGTCGGATCGTCGGCGCCCAGATAGTTGATGATCTCGCGGTAGCTGTCGATGGCGATGCGCTCGGCGACCAGGTCTTCCCTGATCATCTCCTCGAGCGTGTCGCCCTCCACGTATTCCGCGTGACTGCGCGAAGCGAGCCCCTCCGGCGAGAAATCGGGCGCCCCGCCGAGCTGGGTGATGCGCTCGGCGATCTGGTCCGCGTGCTGCTGCTCCTCCTGCGCGTGCTCGAGGAACTCCGCCGCCACGCCCTCGGCGTGGATGCCCTTCGCCATGAAGTAATGGCGCTTGTAGCGCAGGGTGCAGATGATCTCGGTGGCGAGCGCCTCGTTGAGCAGGCGCACGACCACCTCGCGGTCGGCGTGATACCCGGGAGTCACCGCACCCTGTGCGATGTGCTCCCGGGCGCGCCGGCGCAGCGTCTCGATATCTGACAAAAAGACGCCGCGCTGCGGTGCCGGAACGCTCACTTAGACGGCGCCGGGCGGGTGTTGCCGGTCGCCGCGCTGCGCTGCTCCGCGCGGGCTTCCTTCGCCTTGATGTCGGCCTTGGCGCGCTGATGCTTCGCCTTGGCTTCCTTCTGACACGCGTCCTTCGCGTCGCCCTTCTGGTCGTCGCAGCGTTCTTTCGCCACGTTGTACTCGGCGTCAGCCTTCGCCTCCAGCACCTTGCGCTGGGCGCGTTCCGGGTTCTTCGCGTTCTTGGCGTCGAGCTCGGCCTTGGCTACCTTCTCCTTGCCCTTCGCCTCGGCCATGCACACGTCCTTGGCGTTGCCCTGCATCGCATCGCACTTGGCTTTGGCCGCCTTGGCATCGGCCTCGATGCGCTCTTCCTCGGCGTCCTTGACCTTGCGGTTGGTGGCAGCCGGACGGTCCGGCTGTCCGTCCGCGCGCACAGTGCGCTTCGGCTCGGTTTGCTGCTGCGCCTGCACGCTGGTCGCCAGGGCAAGCGCGACTGCGGCAGCAATACTGCAAAGCTGCAATCTCATAGGTTCTCCTGTTTAAGGCCTTCTGAGGAGTCCCGCGACCAGCGAGACCAGGAAAAGTACGACGAACACGACGAACAGGATCTTGGCGATCTCTGCCGCGCCGGCCGCGATGCCGGTAAAGCCGAACACCGCGGCGATGATGGCGATGATGAAAAACGCAAGTGCCCAACTCAACATGACCGACTCCTTAGAAAAATGGGATGAAGCTGGGTTTCACGGAGCAAAGCCCATGCCCGGGAAGCGGGACCGTGGGCCGGACGGCAGGCGTGTCCCAGTAGGTTTTCGGCTACAGGATGTCGCAACGGGCACGCCTCCTGCTGAGGTCAGGGCATGAGCTTCGACGAGGACCTGCCGCTGATGCTGTGGACCGCGCGCCCCGACATGTCCTGCGAGCAGCTGAGCCGTGCCTGGCTCGACTTCACCGGCTTTTCCCTCGAGCAGGCGCTCGGCGACGGCTGGGCGCGCGCCGTGCACCCCGAGGACCTGGGGCGCTGGCTCGACACCTGCGTGCGCGCCTTTGACGCGCGCGAGCCTTACGAGATCGAGTACCGGCTGCGCTGGCGCGACGGCGAGTATCGCTGGATTGTCGATCGCGGCGTTCCGCGCTACTCGCGCGACGGCGCGTTCGCCGGCTACGCCGGCTGCTGCCTCGATATCGACGAGCGCAGGCGCGACCAGGGCGAGATGGCGCGCGCCCTCAAGCGCGAGCGCAAGCTGCGCCTCGCCACCGAGGAGGCGAGCCGGCTGATCTCGCGCTTGGCGAAGGTCGAGCCTGTGCTGTCCGGCGTGCGCGTGCTGGTGGTCGACGACGATCCATCGGTGCGCGAGGCCATGGCCAAAGTGCTGGCTATCGCGGGGGCCGAGACGCGTACCGCGGCGAGCACCGCCGACGCCCTCCAGGGCCTAGGCGCATGGCGCCCGGACGTGGTGATGTCCGACCTCGGCACCAGCGTGTAAAAACTACAGGTACTGGGCAATAAGTTGCAGTGGGCACGCGGATTGCGATGCCGGGGAGTGTTAATCACTTCTCAAAAGGAGACGGGCATGAACTGGGATCGCATCGGCGGCAACTGGAAGCAGCTGAAGGGCAAGGTCAAGGAGCAGTGGGGCAAGCTGACTGACGACGAGTTCGACCAGATGGCCGGCAAGCGCGACCAGCTGGTGGGCAAGATCCAGGAGCGCTACGGCTGCACCCGCGACGAGGCCGACCGCCAAGTCAAGGACTGGGAATCGAAGATGTAACGCTCGGGCACGCACTTTGCAGGTGTCGGCGTGAAATGACCCACTTCCCACCCATCAGGAGTTAGCAAACATGGATCTGTCCAGACGCAGGATCATGGCCGTGACTCTCGCGGCAGCCGCGCTCACCGGTTTGTCCGCGTGCGCGTCCAAAGACCCGGCCATCCGCCGCACCGCCGGCGAGACGGCCAGCGATGCCACCCTCACGGCGAAAGTGAAGACGGCGATCGCCACCGACGCCGGCGCGCGCACCGCCTCCGCGGTGAACGTCACGACCTACGGCGGCACCGTTCAGCTGAGCGGCTTCGTCGACAACCAGGACCAGGCGAACCGCGCCGTTGCGGCCGCCAAGAAGGTCGAGGGCGTCAAGTCGGTGAAGAACGACCTGCGCGTCAAGTCCCCCGGCTGATCGGGGAATGATGCCGGCCGGCGTCGTGAGCCGGCTCAGCTTCGCAGCGTTGCTCGCAGCGATCGCGGGCTGTGCGCAGCCCCCTGCGCCACCCGCGGTGCCTGCGGGCGACGCGCCTTCGTCCCACGCGACGCACGGCAACGACGTGCGCCTGCACGTCGACGGCCCCGCCGCCCATAAGGCCATGTTCGCGGCGATGGCGGCCGCGCGCGACCATATCAATCTCGAGACCTACATCCTCGACGGCGGGGAGATCGCCGAGCGCCTCGCGGAGCTGCTGGCGAAGAAGGTCGCGCAGGGGGTGAAGGTCCATGTTCTCTATGACGGCGTCGGCTCGGTCAGCACGCCGCGCGATTACTTCAAGGAACTGAAAAAAATCGGCGTCGCGGTGTGCGAGTTCAACCCCGTCGAGCAGCTCGACAAGCTCAATAACCGCGATCACCGCAAGATCCTGGTAGTCGATGGCCGCGTCGCCTTCACCGGCGGCATCAACATCAGCCAGGCCTATCGCTCGAGCTCCCGGCGCGCGCGCCGCAGCCCCGGCCGCGACGTGAAGGACGGCTGGCGCGACACCCAGGTCGAGGTACGCGGCCCCGCCGCGGCGCAGTTCCAGCGGCTGTTCCTCGACAGCTGGGCGCTGCAGGACTGCGGCCTGTGGAGCGAAGCGCGCTACTTCCCGCCGCTCGAGCGTCCGGGCGAAAAGACGGCGAGGGTGGTGAAGAGCGATCCGGACGCCGGCAGCGAGATGTACGTCGCGCTGCTCGAGGCCATCGGCAAGGCGAGAAGCCGCGTGTGGCTGACGATCGGCTACTTCGTCCCCGACCCGCAGATCAAGCAGGCGCTGCTCGATGCCGCGAGTCGCGGCGTCGACGTCCGGCTGGTGCTGCCGGGGTACAGCGACTTCTGGGCACCGATCTCCGCCGGGCGCTCGCATTACAAGCAGCTGCTCGCCGCCGGGGTAAAGATCTACGAGTGGCACGAGGCGTTGATGCACGCCAAGACCGCCGTGATCGACACGCAATGGTCGAGCATAGGCTCGACCAACCTCGACTGGCGCAGCTTCGTTCACAACTACGAGGCCGACCTCATCGTGCTCGACCCCGCCTTCGCGGGCGAGATGGAGCGCCGTTTCCGCCTCGACATGGACGCGGCGGTGCGCATCGATCCGGAGCAGTGGCGCAAGCGCGGCCTGGGCCGCCGTTTCAAGGAATGGCTCGCCCGGCAATACGAGTACGTCCTTTGAGGGTTTGACCCCCTTGTCAGGGGGTCGAAAACAGCAAACCCCTCACGCGCGGTTGAAGTTTTCCTCGGCGAACTGCCAGTTCAGGCGCTTCTCGAGCACCGCCGAAACATAGCGCTCGCGCTGGTTGCGGTAGTCGACGTAGTAGGCGTGCTCCCAGACATCCAGGGCCAGCAGGCAAAGGATGCCCTGCTTCATCGGCGTTTCGGCGTTCGAGGTCGAGACGACCTGGAGCTTCGCATCCTTC
>DASQGB010000196.1:0-1946 GCA_035632815.1 Burkholderiales bacterium
CTTGCGCTTGTCGCCGGGCAGCGGCTCGCTGTCCGCATCGAGCTCCATCAAGTCTCCCGCCGTGACCAATGCCGGGGCCAGGGAACGCGACATCACGAAGCGCCCGGGACGCTTGTCGCTGCGCGCGCTGACATGGCCGTAGGCATCGAGCACGCCTTCCATGGCGAGGATGCGGCTTGCGGCGACTAGATCGCCGATCAGACCTTTGCTCGCGGAGATCTTTTTCACTACTCCCCTTTGATTCCCGCGTCGCGGATGATCTTGCCCCAGCGCGCATTGTCTTCTCTGATGAAGCGCGCGAACTCGGCAGGCGAATTGGTACTGAGCTCGATGCCCTGGGGCGCAAGGCGCGCCTTAAGCTCGGCGGCGTTGAGCACCCGGGTGGTGTCCGCATGTATTTTCTGCAATACCTGGGGCGGAACCCCTGCGGGGACGAACAAGCCGAGCCAGGGATCGAGCGCGTAGCCCGCAACGCCTGCCTCCGCCACCGTCGGCACGTCGCCGAGATTGGCGAAGCGTTGCGCGGCGGTGCTGGCGAGCAGGCGCAGCTTGCCGTCCTTGATATGCGGCAGCAGGGTGTTGGCGGCGCCGATCCAGACCTGGATGCGCCCGGGCAGCAGGTCCGCGACCGCCGGCGCCGCCCCCTTGTAGGGCACGTGGTTCATCTTGATGCCGGCGAGCATCTGCAGCAGCACCGCGCCGAGGTGCTGCGGGCTGCCGTTGCCCGAGGAGCCGTGGTTCAGCTCGCCGGGCCTCGATTTGGCGTAGGCCACCAGCTCCTGCACCGAGTTGGCGGGAACGCCGGGGTGCACCACCAGCAGGAACTGGATGCGCGCCATCATGCTGACCGGCTGGAAATCCACGAGCGGATCGAAGCTCTGCTTGCCGAGGTGCGGATTGACGGCGAATACGTTGTCCGGCGCGAGCAGCCAGGTGTAGCCGTCCGGCGGGCTCTTCGCCACCAGGTCGGCGCCGATGTTCTGGCTGCCCCCGGGCCGGTTCTCGACGACTACCGGTTGCGGCCATACGCCTTGCAGCCCGGCGGCGATGGAACGGGCGATGGTATCCGGCGAGCCGCCCGGGGTAAGCGGAACGACGATCCTGACCGGCCGTTCCGGAAAGCTCTGCGCTGTTGCAGACAACGAGCTTATCGAGAGAAATACCGCGACCAGCCAGCTTTTCATGACTGCTCTCCTTCGCATGTTGCAACGGGGAGTTTACGTTCTTCGCAAGCGGGAATACGATGCCCGGTTCACAGAGGAGGAGTCCATGAGCATGCTCACCCCAGAGGAGCTGGAAAAGCTGTCCGGCGCCGAGTCCCTGTTTCCGTCGCCCATCCCGGTGCAGTTCGTCTCCAGCGACGAATTCATGCCCGGGCCGCAGACCCCGCAGCAGCGCGAGTTCGAGGCGCGCATCAAGGAAACCGGCGCCAGGCTGGCCAAGAAGCACGGCATCACGCGCCGCGCGTTCTTCAAGACCGCGGGCGGCATGGCCGCGGCGTTCGCCGCGATGAATCAAACCTACGCGAAAGGCACGGCCCCGATCTACGAGGTGATCAGGGGCGAGACGACGAACCTGGACGTCGCGCAGGCACGCGCCGATTCGCTCAAGGACCAATTCGTGATGGATATGCACACGCACTTCCTGCGCGACGACACGCCGATCCGCACTTTCGTTGCGCAGCGAGAAACGGTCGGCAAGGCGGGCTGGAACCCGACGCTGAAAGACAAGCCGCAGACCATCGACGATCTCAAGTTCCCCAACTACTTCAAGGAGATCTTCCTCGACAGCGACACCAAGGTGGCCTGCATCAGCGGCTCCTACTCGGTGGATCCGAAGTTCTCCTTCCTCACCAACGACATGAAGAACGACGCGCGCCAGAAGATCAACAAGGAAGCCGGCACGCGGCGCATGTACTCGCACGCCATCTTCACCCCCGGCTGGCC
>DASQGB010000197.1:0-4625 GCA_035632815.1 Burkholderiales bacterium
CGCTCGATCCCAAGGCCGGGCCGCAGAAGCGCATCCGGCGCGGCGCGATCATTCGCGTGCAGCGCGAAGGCAAGAGCTGGCAGATCCTTCAGCTGCCGGAAGCGGAGGCGGCCTTCATCGCGCTCGATCCGCGCGACGGCGCCATCCGCGCGCTGGTTGGCGGATTCGATTTCGGGCGCAACAAATTCAACCACGTGACACAGGCATGGCGCCAGCCGGGCTCTTCCTTCAAGCCTTTCATCTACTCGGCATCGCTCGAAAAAGGCTTTACCCCGGCGACCGTGATTCCCGACGAGCCCGTAGTGCTCGAGGCCGAGGAAACCGGCAGCCAGCGCTGGGAGCCGAAGAACTACGACGGCAGGTTCGAAGGGCCGATGCGCCTGCGCACCGCGCTCGCGAAGTCGAAGAACATGGTGTCGATCCGCATCCTCGACGCGATCGGCCCGAAATATGCCCAGGAGTACGTCACGCGCTTCGGCTTCGACCCGGAGAAGCACCCGCCCTATCTCACCATGGCGCTCGGCGCCGGGTCGGTGACTGGGTGGCAGATGGCGCGCGCGTATGCGGTGTTCGCGAACGGCGGCTATCTCGTGCAGCCATACTTCATCCACAAGATCGTCGACGACCGCGGCAATCTGCTGGCCCTCGCCGAGCCGCGCCGCTCCGGGGACGAAGCGCTGCGCGTCATTGACGAGCGCAACGCCTTCATCATGGACAACATGATGCAGGAGGTGACGCGCTCGGGCACGGCGGCGCGCGCGGCGCGGCTCAACCGCAGCGACCTAGCCGGCAAGACCGGAACGACCAACGAGTTCGTCGACGCGTGGTTCGCGGGCTACCAGCCCTCGCTGGTGGCGGTGTCCTGGGTGGGCTTCGACCAGCCCAGGACCCTCGGCAAGAATCAGACGGGCGGCGTCGTCGCGCTGCCGGTCTGGATCGGCTACATGGAGAAAGTGCTGGACGATATCCCGGAGGTGACGCGCACCGTTCCCGCCGGCGTGGTCAGCGTGCCGACAGCGCCCTACGCGCCAGCGGCGGGAGAGCCAAACCGGCTGGTGCCGGAGTTCTTCTACCAAGAGGCCGTGCCGCCGCGCGAAGTGCTGCAGCCGCCGCCGCTGGCGCCGCCGCCTTTCATCGAACCGCCGCAGCTACCTCCGGCCTAGGGGTGCAGTAGCACCGGCTGCCCGCTCTGCGCGGAGACCAGCTTTGACAACGCCGCGAACAGCTCCGTGCCGTCGCGCGTGTCGCGCCAGGCCACTCCGTCCCAGCTGAAGTGAAAGCCTCCAGAGCGCGCGGCGATCCAAACTTGCCGCGCGGCCCCGTGACGATTGACGATGATTTTCGAGCGGTCCGCGAACTCGATCTCCAGCACCCCTGCCTCCTTGAGCTCGAAGTCCGCGTCGACGCCGCTCGCCTCCAGCGCGGCTTCGAGTCTGGCCAGCGCCTGGCCTGCGAGGGCGTCGAACTCGGTCTCGTTCATGGGTGCTAACATGCGGATTTTATGCGATTCCTTTCTGTCGTTGCCGCGCTGGCGCTGGCGCTCGCCGGCTGCGGGCAGAAAGGGCCGCTCTATCTGCGGGAAAATCCGCCGCCCGGCCTCAAGCCGGAGAAGCCCAGGCCGCCGCAGCCCGTCCCGTATCCATCCCGTGGCGAGGCGGACAGCCAATAGCCATGAGCTTCGCCTACCGCAACGGCGTTCTGTGCGCCGAGCAGGTGCCGCTTGACGAGCTCGCCCGGCGGTTCGGCACGCCCTGCTATGTGTACTCGCGCTCAGCGATCGAGGGCGCGTATCGCGAATTCTCCAAGGCGCTGGCGGGCCGCGACGCGCTGGTCTGCTATTCGGTGAAGGCCAACGGCAACCTCGCAGTGCTTGCGCTTCTCGCGGGTCTGGGAGCGGGATTCGACATCGTGTCGGGCGGCGAGCTGGCGCGCGTCCTCGCTGCAGGCGGCGATGCCCGCAAAACCCTGTTTTCGGGCGTCGGCAAGACCGAAAGCGAGATCCGCTTCGCCCTGGAAAAGGACATCGGCTGCATCAACCTGGAGTCCGAAGCCGAGCTCGAACGCGTCGACGCCGTAGCGCGGCAGCTCGGCCGGCGCGCGCCCGTCGCGTTTCGCGTCAACCCCGACATCGACGCCAGGACCCATCCCTACATTTCGACCGGACTGCGCGAAAGCAAGTTCGGCGTTGCGCACACCGACGCCGAGCGTCTTTACCGGCGCGCCGCCGGCATGCACAACGTGGGCGCCGTCGGCATCGGCTGCCACATTGGCTCGCTGCTCACCGAAGCGGCACCCTTCGTGGCGGCCGTCGAGCGCCTCGTGGCGCTCGTCGATCGGCTCGAGGCCGAGGGCCTGCGCCTGAAGCATGTCGATGTCGGCGGCGGCATCGGCATCCGCTACAAGGACGAGCAGCCGCAGCCGATCGCGGAGTTCGTTTCGGGTGCGCTGCGCGCCCTCGGCAAGCGCCCGCATACCGTGGTGTTCGACCCCGGCCGCTCCATAGTAGGCAACGCAGGGTTGCTGCTCGCCCGCGTCGAGTACGTCAAGCCGGGAGCCGCGCGCAACTTCGTGGTGGTCGACGCAGGGATGAACGACTTCATCCGGCCGCCGCTCTACGGCGCATGGCATGAGGTGAAAACCGTCAGGGAATCCGCGCCCGGGGACGCTGTTTACGACATCGTTGGCCCGGTGTGCGAGAGCAGTGATTTCCTCGCCAAGGACCGCAGGTTGACGGCGCGCGAGGGGGACCTCCTCGCCCTGATGTCGGCCGGCGCGTACGGCATGACCATGAGCTCGAACTACAATTCGCGTCCCCGCGCCGCCGAGGTGCTGGTCGACGCCGCCTCGGCGCGGCTTGTGCGCCGCCGCGAGAGCATCGAGGAGCTGTTTGCCCTGGAAAGCATTCCGGGCTGAAAATCGCGGGTTCCATGACTACTTCCACGCGCCGCCTCACCATCTTCACGCTGTTCGTCGCCGCCCTGGCGGCCGCCGGCATCGGCACGTACTTTTTCGCCGCCGATGGCCGCGCGAGGGAAAGCGGCAAGGCGGCGGCGAAGAAGGCGGCCCCCGCGGTTTTGGTCACCGCCACGGTCGTGCAGCCGCGTCCGCTCGAGATCTACGAGGAAGTCCTCGGCACCGTGGAAAACGTGATCGATCCCACCGTCGGCGCCGAGGTCGCCGGCAGGGTGACGCGCGTCAACGGCTTTACCGGCAAGAAGGTCGCGAAGGGCGAGCTGCTGGCCGAGATCGACGCCGCCGACTTCGAGATCCAGTCGCGCGCCGACCGGGCGGAGATCGGCCGGCTCACCAGCTTGCTCGATCAGCAGGAGCGCGTAGTGGAGCGCCAGCAGAAGCTGGTCGGGCAGGGGTTCATCTCGCAGAACGCCGTGGACGACGCCCTCGCCCAGCGCAACGCCCTGCGCCAGCAGCTGGCGGCGGCCAGGGCGCGCGCCGAGGCCACCGGACGCGGCCTGACCAAGTCACGCGTGCTGGCGCCGATCGACGGCGAGATCGAGACGCAGATTGTCGCCACGGGTGACTTCGTCAAGGTCGGCGACCCGCTGTTCAAGCTGGTCGGAATGCAGGACCTGCGGGTGCATCTGCTGCTTCCCGAGGCCGCCGCCACGCGCATCCGTCCTGGCCTCAGGGTCGTCCTGTCGCCTCCGGCCGCGCCCGAGCGCCTGCTCGAGGCGCGCATCGACGAGATCAAGCCCACGGTGGGAACCAACAACCGCGCCCTCGACGCCATCGTCAAGATCCGCAGCGAGGGCACGCTGTTCCGCGGCGGCGGAACGGTGAACGCGCGCATCGTCATCCGTACCCTCGAGAGCGCGCTGATGGTGCCCGAGCACAGCGTGGTGCTGCGCCCGGCGGGCAAGGTCGTCTATGCGGTGCAGGAAGGCATCGCGCGACAGCGCCTCGTCGAAACCGGGTTGCGCCAGGACGGCCTGCAGGAGATCACCAAGGGGCTCGTCGCCGGAGAAACCGTGGTCGCGGACGGCGCCGGGTTCCTCACCGACGGCGCTGCGGTGGCCTTGCCCAAGCCGAAGCCGTCGGCAGAGAACGCGAAGAAAGGCTGAGCGCATGACACTGTCCGAGCTCTCGATCCGCCGCCACGTCTTCGCGTTCATGCTGAGCGCGGTGCTGGTGCTCTTCGGCTGGATCGCCTACCAGCGCATGGGCGTCGACAAGCTGCCATATATCGAATTCCCGATCATCTCGATCACCACTGTCCAGAGGGGCGCCAACCCGGACATCGTCGACGCCTCGATCACCAACCTGATCGAGACCTCGGTCAACAGCGTGCCGGGCATCGAGCACATCCAGTCGACCTCGTCGCCCGGGACCTCGGTCGTGACCATAACCTTCAACCTCGAGAAGCGCATCGACGTCGCTTTCCAGGAGGTACAGGCCAAGGTGAACCAGGTGGTGCGCCGCCTGCCCAAGGATGCCGATCCGCCGGTGGTCGCCAAGGTGGAGACCAACACCCAGCCGATCCTGTGGACCGCCCTGCAGGGCGACCGCACGCAGCAGCAGCTCAACCAGTACGCGATCAACGTCATCAAGAAGCAGCTGGAGACGATCGACGGCGTAGGCGAAATCCGCATCGGCGGCCGGCGCGACCG
>DASQGB010000198.1:0-1796 GCA_035632815.1 Burkholderiales bacterium
TCCGCCTTCGGCGCTCACCGTGCTGCTCGCCACGCTCGGGCGCACCGACGTCGGCGATCTCCTGATCGCGGGCGTGATCCCCGGCTTCATCCTCGCGCTGATGTACGGCGTGCTGATCTGGGCCTGGACGGTGATCGATCCTTCCGCCGCCCCGGCCTATGCCATCGAGCCGGTGCCGCGGCGCGAGAAGATCCGCCTGTTCTTCTTCGACGTGATTCCGATGGTTGCGATCATCGTGTTTTCGGTGATCATCATGATCGTCGGCTGGTGCACGCCAACCGAAGCCGCCGCGCTGGGCGCGGTCTCGGTAATCGCCCTTGCCGCCTGCTATGGCACGGTGACCTGGGAGGCCCTCGTCAAGTCGCTCCACGGCACGCTGCGCGTCACCGTGATGGCCTTCCTCATCATCTTCGGCTCGGCCACCTTCGCCCAGGTGCTCGCTTTTACCGGGGCGTCGAGCGGGCTGATGAACTGGGCGCTCGGCTTCGATCTCTCCAAGCTCGGCATGCTGTTCGTCATGATCGGCGTGATCCTGTTCCTCGGCTGCTTCATGGACCAGCTCTCCATGATGCTGCTCACCGCGCCGATCTTCTTCCCGGTGGCGAAGTCCCTCGGCTTCGACTTGACCTGGTTCGGGCTGATCATGCTCCTCGCCATGGAGATCGGCTACACCACGCCGCCCTTCGGGCTGCTGCTGTTTGTGATGAAAGGCGTTGCGCCGCCCGGCACCACCATGCGCGACATCTATCTCGCCGGCATGCCGTTCATCGCCTGTGTGATGGTCCTGATCGGGCTGATCATCGTCTTCCCGCCGCTCGCGACCTGGCTTCCCGCGGTCAGCCGCTAGCATGCGTGCTCTGCGGGTACACGCGCACGGTGGGGCCGAGGCTTTGGTGCTGGACGACCTTCCGCGGCCCACACCCGCTGCGGGCGAGGTGCTCGTCAAGGTGGTTGCGGCGAGCGTCAACCCGATCGACTGGAAGATGCGCGAGGGTCTGGTGCGCGTCGACCTGCCGCGCGTGCTCGGGCGCGACGGCGCGGGATGGGACGAGTCGAGCGGCGTGCGGACCATGGGGGTCGGCGCCGCCACCCGCGACGGGACCCACGCCGAGTACGCAATCATCGCGCGAGACGCCAGCGCCGCTGTCCCCGACGAGGTCTCATTCGAAGAGGCAGCTGCGCTCGGCATCGCAGGCCTGTCGGCGTGGATCCCCCTGGTCGAGAATGCGAACGTCAGCGCCGGCCAGCGCGTGCTGATCCACGCCGGCGCCGGCGGCGTCGGCAGCCTTGCGATCCAGATCGCCGGCTTGCGCGGCGCGGAGGTATGGACGACCTGCAGCGCCGCCAACGCCGACTGGTGCCGCGCCCTGGGCGCTTACCGGACGATCGACTACACGCGGGAAGATTTTGCCGCCGTCGGCCCGGTGTTCGACGCCGTGCTCGACACCGTGGGCGGCGACGTGCACCGCCGCTCCGGCGAGGTGCTGAAGCCCGGCGGCGCGCTAACGTTCCTGAACGCGGCGCCTGCGCAGCCCTGCGCGCGGCAGGATATCCGGGTACTGCCGACACTGGTGCGGGCGACGGGCGAGCGCTTGGCCGCCCTGTTGCAGCTCGCAGCGAAGAAGCAGCTTCGGGTGCCGATCGAAGCGCGCTTTCCGCTGGAGAGGGCGCTCGAAGCCTACGAGCTCAGCCGCAGCGGTCACGCGCGGGGCAAGATCATCCTGGAGGTCTCGTGAGGACGATCATCGCAGGAGGCGGCCCTGCAGGAATGATGCTGGGCCTGCTGCTCGCCCGCG
>DASQGB010000199.1:0-8613 GCA_035632815.1 Burkholderiales bacterium
GAGCTCGAGATTGCGGGCGGCTGCCTGCGCTACCTGCACAACTGCAACTGGAAGATGTTCGTCGAGAACCTGAACGACACCATGCATCCCATGGTGGCGCACGCCTCGTCGGCCGGGACCGCGAAGCGGCTGTGGCAGGACCAGCCGCCCGAGCTGCCGAAGCCGATGGCGATCGAGCAATACGCTCCCTTCGCCAACGACTACAAGTTCTTCGACGACATGGGCGTGCGGGTCTATGCGCACGGCCACAGCTTTTCCGGGGTCAACTTCTCGATTCATTCCTCCTATTCCGCCATCAGCGACTACGAGGAACGGATGAACCGCGCCTACGGCGCCGAGCGCTCGCGCGCCATTCTCGGCACGGTGCGGCATAACACGGTGTACTACCCGAGCCTCACCATCAAGGGCGCGATCCAGTCGATCCGCGTGGCGCGGCCGCTCGCCGCCGACCGCACCCTGATCGAATCCTGGACCTTTCGCCTCAAGGGAGCGCCCGACAGCCTGCTCGAGCGCACCGTGATGTACAACCGCCTGATCAATTCGCCGATGTCGGTGGTCGGGCACGACGACCTGCACTGTTATCGCTCGATCCAGGAGGGGCTCGCGGCGCAGGGCAACGAATGGGTCAGCCTGCACCGCAATTTCGATCCGGCCGAGATCGGCGCCGCGGAGCTGACCGCCAACGGCACGAGCGACATCTCCATGCGCAACCAGTTTCGCGCGTGGAGCGAGCTCATGTGCCGGCAATGAGCGGCCAGCCTTCCGAGGCAGACCTGATCCGCTTCGTCGTGCGCGAGGCCAGGTGCATCGACGAGAAGCGCTTCGACGAATGGTTCGATCTCTTCGCCGACGACGCCTATTACTGGGTCCCGCTCGCGCCCGGCCAGACCGACCCGCTCGGCCACAGCTCGCTCGCCTACGAAGACAAGCTGCTGCTGCAATTGCGCATCGAGCGCCTGAAAAGCCCCCTCGCCTATTCGCAGAAGCCCGCCAGCCGCTGCCATCACCTGCTGCAGACGCCCGAGGTCGAGAAGGCAGATCCAGCGAGCGGCGAGTACCTGACCCGCACGCCCTTCATCTACACCGAGACGCGCGGCGACGAGTCGCAGCGTTACGCGGCCACCGCCTGGCATACCCTGGTGTGGAGGCAGGCGCGGCTGCGGATCCGCCTCAAGCGAGTCGACATCCTGAACTGCGACGCGGCGCTGCCGTCGATCCAGCTGTTCCTATGAGCGTTGCCGTCGTTACGGGGGGCAGCGCGGGCATCGGACGCGCCGTGGTTGAAAGGCTCCTGCAGTCCGGTCATGAAGTCATTTCCGTAGACCTAAAGCCGGCGCCGGCCGCGCATCCGAAGCTTCACGAGGTCAAGGTGGACCTCACCGACGTCACCGCCACGGCACAGGCCGCGGCGGAGATCGCGCGCGCCTACTCGGTAACGACCGTGATTCACAACGCCGGCGTGATCCGCCCTGCTTTGCTGGCGGATCTGAAGCTGGAGGACTTCAATGCGCTGGTGAACCTGCACCTCTCGGCGGCCATCGCGCTCACCCAGGCGGCGCTGCCGGCGATGAAGGCAGCCGGATTCGGCCGCGTGGTGCTGGTGTCGTCGCGCTCGGTGCTGGGTCTCGCGACTCGCACCTCGTACTCGACGACCAAGGCCGGCATGCTGGGCATGGCGCGTACCTGGGCGCTGGAGTTGGCTGCGCACGGCATCACGGTCAACGTAGTCGCGCCCGGACCGATCAGGACGGCAAACTTCCACGGCATCGTGCCCGAGGGCAGCCCTCAGGTCGAGCGCATCATCCAGGGCATCCCGGTCAAGCGCCTAGGCGAGCCCGACGATGTCGCGCGCGCCGTGATGTTCTTCGCCGACCGCGACGCGGGCTTTGTCACCGGCCAGGTGCTCTATGTTTGCGGCGGCACCAGCGTCGGCACCCTGACCCTTTAGCTAGTCGACTCGAAGCTCGACGTCGCCAAGGCCGGCGACGCCGAAGGTGACGAAGTCTCCTGATTTCAAGTGCTTCGAGGTGATCAAGCTGCCGGTGATCACGACGTCGCCGCGCAGCAGGCCGCGGCCGAGCGAGGCGAGATGATCGGCGAGCCAGGCGACCGCGTTGAAGGGATGGCCCATGGCGGCGGCGCCGACGCCCTCGCCGACGCTCTTGCCGTTGATCGTGGCGACACCCCCCGCCGTCGCGAGGTCGACGCCTTTCCAGTCCTTGACCGGATAGCCGAGCACCGCACCCTCGTTCCAGCAGTTGTCGGCGATCAGCTCGTAGGGATGCTTCGCGAGCTGCGTGTAGTCGGCGCTGCGGTCGTCGGCGAGCTCGAGTGCCGGCATGACCCCGCCGACCGCGTTGGCGACGCGCTCGCGGAAGAACGGCCGGTCGGCGGCCGGCAGGTCCTCGGCGATCTCGACCGCGATCTCGAACTCGACGATGAGGCGCAGGTAATCGGCGGCGCGCACGCGCGCGGGGCTGTGATGCAGCGTCGACTCGAGCATCGCGCCGGCCTGCGGCGCGTCCACGCCGACGAAGCGGCGCATCTCCTCGGTCGATAGCGCGATCTTGTAGCCGGCGATCGCGCCGAGCTTCTGCGCGCGCAGCGCGACGAAGGCATCCTGGATGGCGTAGCCCTCGGCGGCGGTGCGCGGCCCGAGCTCCGCGGGCAGCGGCCGGAAGGGCTCGCGCCGCTGGTGGGCTTCGACCAGCCGGCGCGCGGCCTGCTTGACCTGGTCGAGGGTCATCCCTTGCCCGGGTGGATGTGCCCGCAGCCCGGGCATTGCCGCCTGCCGCGGTAGAAGGCCTCGAAGAGCGGCGGCAGGTCCTCGACGATGTTCTGCACGTTCACCTCTACCCGGTGCACCCGCGTCCAGCAGCGCGGGCAATACCACTCGAAACCGTCCTGCACGTCGAGCGGCCGGACCTTCTCCACCACCAGGCCAACCGAGCCGGGCTCGGGGCGCTGCGGCGAATGCCTGAAATGGCCGGGGATCAGCAGGATCTCGCCTTCGCGTATCGGGATGTCGCGCGGCCTGCCGTCGTCCAGGACCTTGAGCACCATGTTGCCGCGCAGCTGGTAGAAGAACTCCTCGTAAGGGTCGTCGTGGTAATCGGTGCGGGCGTTGGGGCCGCCCACCACCTGCACGATCAGATCCTCGGCCTCGGCGAACACGATCTGGTTGCCCACCGGCGGCTTGAGCAGCTGCGCGTGCTCGTCGATCCAGGCTTTGAAGTTGAATGCCGCCAGGGCCATTTTGCTTTCCGTCTTATCTCCCGAAGTCATTCTAGAATAGAAAAACATGACTCTTACGCCGCAGCCCTACGCCGACACGCTGGTGCTCGCGCCCGCCGGCCGCCTCGACCAGGAGAGCAGCGACGAGTTCCGCGCCGGCTTGCAGCCCCATCTGGACGCCGCGCTCGGCGCGCAGCGCGGCATCGTCCTCGACCTCTCCGGCCTCGAGTACGTCTCTTCGGCCGGGCTGCGCTGCTTCATGCTGGCAGCGCGGCAGGCCGAGGCGCAGGGCGGCAGGATCGTCGTCGCCTCGCCGCGGCCGGTCGTGGCGGAGATCTTCCAGATCAGTCGTTTCAATATGCTGTTCAGCGTCTATCCCACCGTGCGCGAGGCGCTGGCCGCCCTTTCGCCCGAGGCCGCCGCGGCCTTCGACCGGCGCTAGGCGCTGCGGATGCGGGTACGGTTCTGGGGCACGCGCGGGTCGATCCCCGTGGCGCTCACCTGGCGCGACGTGCGCGACCGGCTGGCGCGCGCGCTGGTCAAGGCGAACGGCCACGATCTCGATACCGTCGAGAAGGCCTGCGCTTTCGCCGGGCGGCATCTTGGCTTCGAGCTGACTCACACGTTCGGCGGGCATACGTCCTGCGTCGAGTTCGAGCCCGGCACCGCGCCCGACCCCGATCAGTACTATGTCTGCGACATGGGCAGCGGCGCTCGCGCCTTCGGCGAGCACGTCGTGGCACGCCAGTCGGGCCGGCCGGCGACCATCAACGTCTTCATGTCCCACCTGCACTGGGACCACATCATGGGCTTCCCGTTTTTCGGCCCCGCCTACCTGCGCGAGGCCCGCATCCGCATCCACGGCTGCCACGAGGCGCTCGAGCACGCGTTTCGCCTGCAGCAGGACCCGCCCTGCTTCCCGGTGCCGTTCTCGCAGCTTGCCGCCAGGATCGAGTTCGTGCGCCTCACCCCCGGCGTGACGCACGACATCGCCGGCGTGAAAGTGACGCCGAAGCTGCAGCTGCATTCGGGCGATTCGTTCGGCTTTCGCTTCGCCGCCGGCGGGAGGAGCTTCGTCTACACCACCGACTCAGAGCACAAGCTCGACGAGCCCGCGGCGGCCGAGAGCTTCGTCAGCTTCTTCCGCGACGCCGATCTGGTCGTCTTCGATGCGATGTATTCGCTCGCCGACGCGATCTCGGTAAAAGCCGACTGGGGGCATTCGAGCAACATCATCGGTGTCGAGCTTTGCCAGCTGGCGCGCGCCAAGCGCCTCGCGCTCTATCACCACGAGCCGGCGAACGACGACACGGCGATCGAGCGCATCCTCCAGGAAACGCGCCGCCTGGAGGAGCTCACCCGCGCCGACCGCAAGCTCGAGGTGATCGCGGCCTACGACGGCCTGGAGATGGAGTTCTGAGCCCGGCGCGCGCTGCGGCGACGGCGGTGCTGCTGGCGCTGGGCGCGCTGATCCTCGCCGCCCCGCCGTTCGTCGAGGCGCTGCGCGAGGCGGTGTTCGACGGCTACCAGCGGCTTTGGCCGCGCGAGCGCCTAAGCGCCCCGGCGACGATCGTCGAGATCGACGAGGCCACGCTGTCGCAGCTCGGGCAATGGCCCTGGCCGCGCACCCAGCTCGCGCAGCTCATCGAGCGCATCGCGGCAGCGCAGCCCGCCGTCATCGGCCTCGACCTGTTGCTTCCGGAACGCGACCGCTTCTCCCCCGCCGCGATGGAGAAGCTGCTGCCCGAGCTGCCCGCGGCACTGTCGGCTCGCCTGCGGCGCCTGCCGAGCAACGACGAGCGCCTGGCGCGGGTCCTGCGCGGGAAAAAAGTGGTGATCGCGGTCGCCGGCCTCGAGGCGCCCGACCCGCGCTATCCGGGTCCGCCCGCCGCAGCCCCGGTGCGCATGGCGGCCGGCGCCGAGCCGCCGCTGCGCAAGTACGCGGGCCGCCTGTCGAGCATCGACGAGATCGCTCGCGCCGCGGCGGGACAGGGCCTGATCAGCGCCGACCCGTCGCAGGGCGTCGTTCGCCGCATTCCGCTGCTGGCGAGCGTAAGCGGCACCGCCGTGCCCGCCCTGACGCTGGAGATGTTGCGCGTGGCCACCGGCGCGCCGGAGTTCGGCCTGCGCCGCGCACCCGGCGGCTTGCTGGAGCTTTCGCTGGGCGATCTGACGGTCCCCCTGCAGCGCGACGGCTCGCTCTGGCTGCGCTACGGCCCGCACGATCCCGCGCGTTTCGTTTCAGCCGCGACGGTAATGCAGGGCAAGGCGAATCCGGAGCTGTTTCAACGCCGGCTGGTGCTGGTGGGGGTGACCGGCCTGGGGCTGCTCGATTTCCAGCCGACGCCGCTCGGTGAGCGAATGCCCGGGGTCGAGCTGCATGCCCAGGTGCTCGAGCAGATCTTCGACCGGGCGTTTCTCGTGCGCCCGGCGTGGGCCGACGCGCTCGAGGCGGCCGTCCTCGCCGCTGGCATTCTTTTGCTGATGGCGGTCGTGCCCAAGCGCAGTGTGCTCGTCTCAGGCCTCGCGCTCGCCGCGCTGCTCGCGGGATTGGCGGCGGCCGGCCTGGGCGCTTTCGCCGGTGGCTTGCTGCTCGACCCGGCATGGCCGGCGATTGGCGTGGCGCTCGCGTTCGCGACGCTTCTCGCCGCCACGCTGGCCGAGGCCGAGCGGCAGCGCCGCGTGCTGCGCGAGGCGGCGGCGAGAGCCGCCGGGGAGCTCGCTGCGGCGCGGCGCATCCAGATGGGGCTGCTGCCCGACCTGCCGGGGCTCCAGCGGTCGACCCCGCAGCTCGACGTCGCCGCGCTGCTCGAGCCGGCGCGCAGCGTGGGCGGCGATTTTTACGACTGCGTGAAACTCGACCTGGCGCGCATCTTCTTTGTCGTCGGCGACGTTTCGGGCAAGGGGATGCCGGCCGCGCTGTTCATGGCGGTATCGAAGGCCATCCTGAGGGCAGCCGCGGCCCGCACCGGCGCGGATGTCGGCGCGGCCATGATGCGCGCGGGCGCGGAGATCGCGCGCGAGAATCCGGAGCAGCTCTTCGTCACCGTTTTCGCCGGCATCCTCGATCTGCGCACCGGCATGCTGGAATACTGCAATGCCGGCCACGAACCGCCCTACCTGCTCGGCCCCGCGGGCACCCTGGAGCGCTTTCCCGTCGCGGGCGGGCCGCCTCTTTGCACGCTCGCAGACCACGCGTACCTCACCGAGTACCGGCAGCTCGGCGCCGACGATGGCTTGTGCGTGCTAAGCGACGGCGTCACCGAGGCGATGAACCGGCGGCTGCAGCTCTACGGCGCCACGCGTCTCGAGCGCGTGCTCGGCTCGGCGCGGCCGGACACTCCCGCCGACGCGGTCGTGGCCGCCGTGCAGCAGGACGTGCAGCGCTTCGTCGGCGACGCGGCAGCGTCCGACGATCTCACTTTGCTGGTGCTGCGCTGGGCGGGCTACGCCGAGGGCGGCGACGAAGACTCAGCGGACGCTGACCTCGACGCGCCGGTTGCGGGGCTCTTCGACCCCGTCGGCGGTCGGCACTAGCGGCTCGCGCTCGCCGCGCCCTGCGGCGCGGATACGCTCGGCGACGATGCCCTGGGCGACGAGGTCCGCCTTGACGCGCTCGGCGCGCTGCAGCGAGAGCTCGTCGTTTGCGACCGCGGCGCCGACGCGGTCGGTATGCCCGATCACCACGATGTCGGACTGCGGGCGGGCGCGCAGCTCTTCGAGCACGCGCTGCCACAGCGTCTTCGACTCCTCGGTAAGCTCGTCCTGACCGCGACCGAAATACAGCAGGAAAGATACCGGGCGCGCCGGCGGGGCCGCGGGCTGCTGCTCGGTCTGCGCGCGGGCCTGCGTTTCGCCCTCGGCGCGGCTCGGCGCGGGGGGTTCGACCACGCGCGCCGGCAGGGCCGCGAGCACGTTGCCGAACTCGCTGCGCACCTGCTGCTCGGACAGCGCGCCGGCCTGCGTTTCGCGCGCGCCTGCGGCGCGGCTCGACGCGTAGGGCTCGTTGAGGACCGTACGCCCGGTGCTGCGCTCGATGATCACGGTTCCGACGCGGCCGTCGGGTCCCGGCAGCAGCACTACCGTCTCGGCGGGAAGCTGCGGCTGGGAGAGTAGCGCCAGCGCGAGCAGTGCCCCGACGATGAGGACTTCCATCCGTCAGTCGACTTTGACGACGAACTCCGTGCCGCGCACGCCCAGGATGCTGGACGGGGTGCGGATGCGCATCGCGTCCGGCGACTGCTTGACCATTTTTCCGGAGATGACCGCGAGCGAGCCGCGCTTCAACGAAGCGTCGAACTCGCCGGCGTGCGTAGTGCTGTCGAAGCGGTATTTCTCGAGCACCAGCGTGCTGTTGGGCCCGGTGGACACCAGGCAGTTGTCGAGGAAGGTAATGCCGACCGCGCCGTCCCTCCCCGTCACCAGCGTGTCCGCTTGCCGGACCTGCATGCCCGCCGCCACCGGCAGCAGCTTGCCTTCGCGCTCGATATGAGCGGTTCCCTTGGCGGTCTTCACCTGCCCGATGTCATTCGCGTACGCACCGGCGGCGAATACCAGAGACAACGAAGCAACGATCCAGCGCATGTCGACCTCCCTTGGACTGCGAGCGCCCATCCTATAATGCGCTGGCCCCGGCTCGTGTGCCAAATGTCCTCCTCCTCACACTCCACCATATTCCCCGCCCGCCTCGCCGACCTGCGGGCAGTGCGCTCATTCGTCGAGCGATTTTGCGGCAGCGAGGCAATCGGTCACGACGCCTGCCTGCGGGTCAACCTGGTACTGGAGGAATTGTTCACCAATACCGTACGGCACGGCCACGGCAGGGAATGCGACGCCCCGATCTGTGTCAGTCTGTCGAAGGGTCCGCAGGCCGTCAGCATGATTTACGAGGATACCGGGCCGCCATTCAACCCCTATGCGCACCTGCCCTCGCAGGCCCCCGAAGACACGCTGGAGCTGCGCAAGCTGGGAGGCCTGGGGATCCTGCTGACGCGCGAACTCGCGGCGACGCGCGACTACGCGTATATCCACGGCCGCAACCGCATCCGGCTGGCTTTGCGGCTGCGCTAGGAAGCCTGTCATTCGCTGGCGGCGCTCAGCCGCCGCGCGCGAACTCGGGGTACAGCGTCATGCCGCCGTCGACGAACAGGGTCTGTCCGTTGACATAGTCCGATTCATCCGAAGCGAGCCATACCGCCGCCTTGCCTATATCGGCGGGCACCCCGATGCGCCCGTAGGGAATCAGGGTGAGCAGCGACTGCAATGCCGCGGGCGTTTCCCAGGCCTGCCGGTTGATCGGCGTCTGAATCGCTCCGGGCCCGATCGAATTCACGCGGATCTTCATCGGCGCCAGCTCCTGAGCGAGAGTCTGCATGAACA
>DASQGB010000200.1:0-7828 GCA_035632815.1 Burkholderiales bacterium
AGCTTTTCGAGCTTCTGCAGCGAGCGCATGCGCCAGGCGATCTTCTGCTCCGGGAAGAGCCGCGGGAACTCGGTGTAGCTCACCTCGCCGACGTAGATGTCGCCGCGCGAGTCGATCGCGAGGCCGTGCGGCGCGATGAACTTGCCCGGCTCGAGGCCCGGGCCGTTCTCGCCGCCGAGGCGCGCCAGCAGCCTGCCTTTCTCGTCCACGAACGAGAGTCGCGGCCCGAGGTTGGGGTGATGGCGGTTGACGGTCATTCCCGGGCCAAGCTCGCCGATCACGAATTGCGGCCGCGCGCCGCGGCAGCAGTAGAGGGCGCACGGCCGGTGCAGGTTCACCCACTGCGTTTCATAGCGCCCGTTGCCGTCGAAGACCTGCACGCGATGGTTCTCGCGGTCGGCGACGTATACCCAGCCTTGCGCATCGGTCACGACGTTGTGCACGATATTGAACTGCCCGGGATCGGTTCCCGGCTCGCCCCAGGACAGCAGGAGCTTGCCGTCGGGCGAGAATTTGTGGACGCGCGCGTTGCCGTAGCCGTCGCTCACGTAGATGTCGCCGCGCGGCGAAAGCGCCGTGTGCGTGCAGCGGTGGAAGGGCGTGCCGCTCATGTACGGCGCGGGCTGCCCGGGCACGCCGAGCTGGAGCAGCACCTTGCCCTCGGTCGTGCATTTGCGCACCACGTGCCCGCCGTCGTCGGTGCAGTAGAGGATGTCGTTCGCGTCGATGTGCAGCCCGTGCGCGCGCGGAAAGCTGCCCTCGCCCCAGGAGCGGATGAAGTTGCCCTCGCGGTCGAACACGATCATCGGGTGCTCGCCGCGGTTGAACACGTAAACGCGGTCCTTGCTGTCCACCGCGACGGCGGCGGCGTCCTTGAGCTCCCAGCCCTCGGGCAGCTTCGCCCAGCCCTCGATCACCCGGTACCGATGGCTGCCGCTGCCGAGGATCATCGCGCGCTCGGACTGCCCAGTTTCATTAGAATCAATCATAGCCATGAGCGCTTTCGGACCCTGAATTTGGACCCCAACGCACTCGCAATGCTAGTGCAGTCCGACCGCGTGCACCGCTCCGTGTACGCCGATCCGGCGATCTTCGACCTGGAGATGGCCCACATCTTCGGCCGTGCGTGGCTGGTCCTGGGGCACGAGAGCCAGGTGAAATCGCCCGGCGACTACTTCACCACGCGCATGGGCCGGGAGCCGGTCATCGTGGTCAGGGACGACAACGGCGAGGTCGGCGTCCTCATCAACCGTTGCGCGCACCGCGGCTCGATGGTGTGCGCCGAGGGGCGCGGCAATACCGAGCGCTTTGTCTGCCCCTATCACGGCTGGAGCTACGACCGTGCCGGCGTGCTCCAAGCGGTGCCGTTCGCCTCCGGCTATGAGAAGGGCAAGCTGCCGTTCGGCCTGAAAGCGGTGCCGCGGGTCGAGCTCTACCGGGGGTTCATCTTCGCCTCGCTCGCGGCGGAAGGCGTGGACCTGGAAAGCTTCCTTGGCCCGGCCCGGGCGTCGTTCGACGACTTCGTCGACCGCGCGCCCGGCGGGGAGCTCGAAGTGGCGGGCGGCGTGTTCAAGCACGCCTACAACGGCAACTGGAAGCTGATGCTCGAGAACCACCTCGACGGCGCGCACCCGGCCTGGGTGCACGCCTCGTCCGTGGCGGTGGCGCGCGCGGCACCCGAGCCCGGCAAGCCGGGCCAGGAGCACTACTACGACATCGCGGTGCGCCAGATGCGCCAGAACGGCGCGCCGGATGCGGTGTGGGAAGCGATCGGCATGTGGACCACGCCGCACGGCCACGGCTACATGGGGGACTATCACTCGGACGATCGCCTCGTCGCCGGGCTGGGAAATCCGGTGTTCGACGAATACCGCAAGAGGCTCATCAATCACGTGGGAGAAGAAGAAGCCGATCGGATCCTGCGCGTCACGCTTTGGAACACGATCGTCTACCCGAACTGCTCGTTGATGAGCCAGTTCCGGCAGCTGCGCATCATCCACCCCATCGCCGTCGACCGCTCGGTGGTCTACACCTACTCGTTCCGCATGAAGGACGCGCCGGAGCAGATGTTCCGCGACACGATCGCGTTCGCCAACGTGGTGAACGGCACCGGCTCCTGGGTCCTCACCGACGACCTGGAGGTCTACGAGCGCATCCAGCGCGGACTGTCGTCGGGCGAGGTCGAGTGGGTGTATGTCGGGCGCGGCCACGGCCGAGACGTGAAAGAGGACAACGGCAGCACGCGCGGCGCCACCGGCACGAGCGAAATCTTCATGCGCGGGCAGTTCGCCGCCTGGTTGAAGTACATGTCGCAATGAACGTCGAGCAGTTTCTGTATCACGAGGCACGATTGCTGGACACCGGACAGCTCGAGGCGTGGTTGGCCCTGTTCACCGACGACGCCACGTACTGGCTCCCCCTCGAACGCGACCAGAAGGACCCCGTCGAGACCAGCTCGATCATCCACGACGACCGCACGCTGCTCGAGCTGCGCGTCAAGCAAGCGCGCCATCCGCGCGCGCACGCGCGTCTGCCGCTGGCGCGGACGGTCCATCAGGTCGGAAATATTCAGTCTGTGGAAAAAGATGCAGAAGTCCAAGTCAACTCGACGTTGCAGCTCATCGAGTTCCGCAACGAGAAGCAGCGCCTGTACGGCGCTCTGGTAGAGCACCGGCTGCGCCGCGACGGCGAGAGCTTCCGCATCGCGCACAAGCGCGTGGATCTCGTGAATTCCGAAGGCGAGCTCGACGGCATCGCGATCCTCTTTTGACCAAGGTCTTCCGCGACTACGACCAGAAGGCGCTCGACGACCAGTACGAGCAGCGCGTCTGGGTGCCGCACGCCGACGAGATCATCAAGCGCTATGCGGCGGCAAGTGATCTTGTTCGCAAAAAATTTGGAGAACCCCGCGTGCAGCGCTATGGGCCGACGCCGCCCGAGACGCTGGACATCTACGGCAGCGGGAAAAAGGCGTTCGTCTTCGTGCACGGCGGCGCCTGGCGGCGTCAGTCGAGCCGCGAGCAGGCGTTCCCCGCCGAGCCGATCATGGCGGCCGGCGCGGCGTACGTCGCGCTCAATTTTGCCAACCTGCCGACGGTGGCGCTGCCCGAGATGGCCGGCCAGGTGTGCCGCGGCATTGAGTGGGTTTACGCAAACCTTTCGAAGGAAGTGGTGCTCTGCGGGCATTCGTCGGGCGGGCACCTCGGCGGCGTTGCTTTGACCAAAATTCCCTATATCAAAAAGGCCCTGCTGATCTCCGGCATCTATGACCTGCTGCCCGTACGCCTGAGCGCGCGCAACGACTACGTGCGCATCGACGAGCGGCTCGAGCACGAGTATTCGCCCATCCGCCATAGCGCCAAGATCCGCTGCCCCGTCACCGTGAGCTGGGCCGAGAAGGAGGCCACGGAGTTCTACCGGCAGTCCGAGGAGTTCGCGAAAAAACTCCGCGCGCCCGCCCTTGTCGGGAAAGGCCTGAACCACTTCGAAATTATCGAAACGATGGCTGATCCGCGCTCCCAGCTCGGCAGCGCAGCGCTTAACATGCTCCAGTGAAAGCGCGTAACGAAAAGCCGGTGATCGTCGCCGGCGGCGGAATCGGCGGCCTAGCCGCGGCGCTCGCACTCGCACGCAAAGGCTTCAAGACCGTGGTGCTGGAGCAGGCGCCGCAGTTCGGCGAGATCGGCGCCGGCATCCAGATCGCGCCGAACGCGTGGCACGCGCTCGACGCGCTCGGCGTCGGCGGCCTGGTGAAGAAAGAGGCGGTGTTCGTCGAGCGGATGCTGATGTTCGACGGCGTAAGCGGCGAGAGGATTATCGATATCCCGCTGGATGCGCGCTTCGCCAAGCGCTTCGGCAATCCCTACGCGGTGACGCACCGCGCCGACATCCACGGCTCGCTGCTCGATGGCTGCAAGGCCCTCCCCGACATGATCGAGCTGCGCACCAGCGCGCGCGTCACGGGATTCGATCAGGACGGCTCGTCGGTCCGCGTGAAGACGCAGAACAGCGACATCGAAGGCACGGCGCTGGTCGCGGCCGACGGCGGCCGCTCGGTGATCCGCGAGAAGATCGTCGGCGACCCGCTGCCGCCGGTGACCGGGCACATGTGCTACCGGGCGGTGCTGAAAATCGAGGACGTGCCGAAGGAGCTGCGCCTGCCGGCGGCGACGCTCTGGGCGGGGCACAACACGCACATCGTTCACTACCCGCTGCGCGGCTGGAAGCTCTTCAATCTGGTCGCCACGGTGATCGGCAAGCACACCAGCGGCGGGCACAACGAGCTCGCGCTGCCCGACGAGGTGCTGCCGCTCTTCTCGCACTACTGCGAGAAGCCGACCAAGCTGATGCGTACGCCGAAGGAGTTCCGGCGCTGGATGCTCCTCTACCGCCAGCCGGTGGACAACTGGATCCAGGGCCGGGTCGGCCTCCTCGGCGACGCAGCGCATTTCATGCTGCAGTACATGGCCCAAGGTGCGGCCATGGCGATGGAGGACGCGGTGTGCCTGGGCGCGTGCGCCGAGGCGGCCGACGGTCAGTTCGAAAAAGCTTTTTTGGACTATCAGCAAAAACGCATCGTTCGCGCCACGCGGGTGCAGGTTTCGGCAAACCAGCTCATCGGCATGATCTTCCACGTGCCCGACGGCCTGGAGCGCGATGTGCGCAACGACATGTACCGCGGCAGGACGCCCGAGCGCTACTACGACGCGCTCGAGTGGATCTTCTCGGCGCCGGACTACGTGAGGAACTTCAGGAAGAAAGCAGCTCCGGCCCGATCTCCGCGGCCGAGCGCACGCCCGAAAGCTGCATCGCGCGCACCAGCTCGCTCGACAGGATCTCGAGCGCGCGCCGCGCGCCCGGCTCCCCGCCCGCCATCGCGCCGAAGAGCGTCGCCCGCCCGGTAAGCACCGCCTGCGCCCCGAGCGCGCGCGCCTTGAGGATGTCCACGCCGCGGCGCACGCCGCCGTCGAGCAGCACCGTTAGCTTCTTCCCTACTGTTTTGGATATATGAGGTAAGGCGTCCAACGTGGCCGCCGCGCCGTCGAGCTGGCGCCCGCCATGGTTCGATACCACCACGCCGTCGCAGCCGATCGCCGCGGCGCGCTCGGCGTCGTCGGGGCGCTCGACGCCCTTCAGCAGGAGCTTCCCGGGCCACTCGCCGCGCAGCCGCTTGATGTATTCCCAGTCGAGGCCGGCGTCCATCTCGCGTCCGACCGCGGTGACGATATCGGTGCCCACCGGCGTGCTGAAGGGATAGCCCACGAGATTGGCCATCCCGGGCAGGCCGTTGCGCAGCATGTCGAGCGCCCACGCCGGCTTGAAGATCACGTCGCGCGAGTTGCGCCAGTTGGGGCTGTAGGGCGTGTGGAAGCCGTTGCGCGGATCGCGCTCGCGCTTGCCCGACACGGGCAGGTCGACCGTGACCAGGATCGCCTCGAAGCCCGCATTCTTCGCCCTTAAAACGAGATTCCTTCTAAATTCTTGATCGCGGACGGCGTAGAGCTGGAACCAGAGCCGGCCGCCCACCTCCTCCGCCACCCGCTCGATGGTGAACGCGGACGGCGTGGCCATGGTGAAGGGCACGCCCCAGGCCTTGGCCGCGCGCGCGAGGATCAGCTCGGCTCCGAAGCGCCCCGCGCTGATGCCGCCCGTGGGGGCAATGGCGAGCGGCAGCGCCGAAGGCTTGCCCAGGAGGTCGATCGCGGTGTCCACCTTCGAGACGTCGACCAGCACCCGCGGCAGCAGGCGCACGCGCTCGAAGGCGGCGCGGTTCTCGCGCAGCGTGACCTCGTCCTCGGCGCCGCCGTCGAAAAAATCGAAGATGGCGCGCGGCAGGCGGCGCTTCGACAACCTGCGCAGGTCCTCGATGTTGATGGCTCGGGAGAGGTCCGCCATATAATTCGCCGCTGGACTCTACGCGAAGATCGATCGACATGAAACCCGGCATGGCCAAAGTGAAGCGCATCGAAGGCGTGCTCTCGCCCGTCATCACGCCGTTCAGGAAGGACTACTCGCCCGACGCCGATCGCTTCGTCCGGCATTGCCGCTGGCTGCTGAAGTCGGGCTGCGCCGGGCTGGCGGTGTTCGGCACCAACAGCGAAGCCAACTCGATGTCCGTCGCCGAGAAAAGAAGACTGCTCGAAGCGCTGGTCGCCGGCGGCGTTCCGGCTGACACGCTCATGCCTGGCACCGGGCACTGCGCGCTGTCGGACTCGATCGAGATGACGCGCGCCGCGGTCCAGCTCGGCTGCGCCGGTGTGCTGATGCTGCCGCCCTTCTACTACAAGGGCGTCTCGGACGAAGGCCTGTACCGCAACTTCGCCGAGGTGATCGAGCGGGTCGGCGACGAGCGCCTGCAGCTTTACCTGTATCACATCCCGCCCGTAGCGCAGGTTTCCATTTCCTTGAATCTCATTGAAAAGCTTCTCTCGAAATATCCAGGGATCGTAGCGGGCGTGAAGGATTCCTCCGGCGACTGGGCCAACACCAAGGCGATGCTCGACAACTATGCCAAGGGCGGCTTCGATGTGTTCGCCGGCAGCGAGGTGTTCCTGCTCGACAACATGAGGAACGGCGGCAAGGGCTGCATCACCGCCACCGGCAACATCAACCCCGGCCCGATCGCCAACGTCTACAAGAACTGGCGCTCGACCGAGGCCGACAAGCTGCAGGCCGGCATTACCGCGACGCGCAAGATAGTGCAGAAGCAGCCGATGATCCCCGCGCTGAAGAGCGCGGTGGCGCACTTCGGCAACGACCCGCAGTGGAGGACCTGCCGGCCGCCGCTCGTCGAGCTGACCTCGGCGCAGGAAGAAGAGCTGATCCGGGACCTCAAGGGCGCCGGCTTCACGATGCCCGGACTGGCGGGTTGAAGACCGCGCTCGTCACCGGCTCCGCGCGCGGCATCGGTAAGGCCTGCGCCGAGGCGCTGCAGAAGGCCGGATTTCGCGTCCTCGCGCTGGATCGCGATTTCTCCGCAACCTCGGAAGGAAAAATCCAGTACGACCTGACTGATCTCGCGGGGATTCCGCGACTCGTCGAATCGCTCGGCGAGATCGACGTGCTGGTCAACAACGCCGGCATTCAGGCCGCGCTCTCCATCGACCGGTACACCGACGAAGCGCGGCAGAAGATGCTGCGCATCAACCTCGAGGCGCCGGTCGAGCTGATCCGAGCCGTGTCCAAGCAGATGATCGCGCGCAAGTCGGGCCGCATCGTCAATGTGGCGTCCATTGCTGCCTACAGCGCCCACACCGATCTCTGGTACGGGGTGACGAAAGCGGGCGTAGTCAGCTTTACCCGCAGCTTCGCCGCCTACCTCGGCCCCCAGGGCATCCAGGTCAACGCCGTCGCCCCCGGCCCCATCGACACCGATCTTCTCAAGAACGCGCAACCCGAGCGCGTAGAGCAGTTGATGAAGCTGGTCTACACGCGCCGGGTCGGTCGCCCGGAGGAAGTGGCGGAAACCATCCGCTGGCTGGCGATTGACGCGCCGGTCATCATCAACGGCGCCGTCATCGACGTCACCGACGGGGCTTTCCTGCGTTAATAGCTGCGGAAGCGGATCGTCGGGTCTTTCTTGATTTGCTCGACCAGGGCGACTTCCCAGCTCAGGTAGTCGCGCGCGTGCTTCTGGTAGTCCGAAGCGTGGTCGTAGGGCTTGTACCAGACGTCGTCGCGAGTGGTAGTGGCACGCTCGACGCCGGATTCGGTTTCGCGACCGGCGGCGAACCAGGCCGCGTTGCCGCCCTTGAGCACGCGCACTTCGGCGCGTGGCCACAGCGCTGCCACATCGGGCGCTGCAAGGTGTGCAAGCACACCGTCCTCC
>DASQGB010000201.1:0-2533 GCA_035632815.1 Burkholderiales bacterium
ATCCTCATGACCGACGCCGACGTCGACGGCGGCCACATCCAGGCGCTGCTCCTCACCTTTTTCTTCATGCACGCGCCGAGGATCGTCGAGCGCGGCCACCTGTACGTGGCGCAGCCGCCGCTCTACAAGGTCGAAATTCCGTCGCAGGGCAAGGGCAAGCCCGCCCGGCGCGCGTACTGCCTGGACGACGACGAGCTCGAGGAAATGCTGGGGCAGCTGAAGAAGGAGAAGGTGAAGGAGGGCTCCTGGGAGATCTCGCGCTTCAAGGGCCTGGGCGAGATGAGCGCCGAGCAGCTCTGGGAAACGACCATGAACCCCGACACGCGGCGCCTGATCCGCATGGAGTTCGATTTCAAGGACATCAAGAAAGTCCGCGAAACCTTCGAGAAGCTGATGGACTCGGGCGAGGCCGAAGGCCGGCGCAACTGGATGAGGGAGCACTGGAAGACCGTTGAAGCGGACATCTAAGAAGAACAAGGCTTTCTGGGAACGGGCCTACCGCGGCCACGCCTATTGGCTCGGCAAGAAGAAGCTCGGCAGGGTCAGCTTGCTGAGCGCCAGCCCCAAGGGCAAGTACCACTGGGAAGCCGCCGGCAGGGCCGGCTACAGCGAGGATCTCGGCAAGGCGAAGGCTGCCGTCGAGCTCGCGGTCCTCTCCGCCGACAAGCAGCTGGATCTTTTTCAAACGTGAGAAGCCATGGAAGACACCAGAACCCCTGATCTGTTTACGCCCGACAACGGCGACGAGGCGGTGCCGATCGAGCAGCACGCCTCGCATGCCTACCTCGGCTACGCGGTGTCGACGGTCAAGTCGCGCGCGCTGCCCGAGATCGCCGACGGGCTGAAGCCGGTGCAGCGCCGGATCCTGTTTGCGATGAGCGGCTCGACGACGTTCTCGAAATGCGCGCGCTACGTCGGCGAGGTGCTCGGCAAGTACCACCCCCACGGCGACAGCTCGACCTACGAGGCGCTGGTGCACCTCGCGCAGCCCTTCTCGATGCGCTACCCCCTGATCGAGGGGCAGGGCAATTTCGGCTCGCGCGACGGCGACTCCGCCGCCGCATACCGGTATACAGAGGCGCGCCTTTCCCGCTTTGCCGAGCTGATGCTCGCGGAGATCGGGGAGGGCACCGTCACGTTCATCAAGAACTACGACGGGAAGTTCGAAGAGCCCCAGCTCCTCCCCGCGCGCCTGCCCTTCGGCTTGCTGAACGGCTCCTTCGGCATTCCGGTCGGCTTCTCCACCCGCATCCCCTCGCACAACCTGAAGGAAGTCGCCGCCGCCGCGGCGCACGTCATCCGGCATCCGCGCGCGAAGATCGACGACATCCTCGAGCTGCTGCCGGGGCCCGACTTCCCCGGCGGCGGGCAGGTGATCTCGCCGCCGGAGGAGATCCGCCAGGCCTACGAGAGCGGCCGCGGGTCCCTGCTTTTGCGTTGCAAGCATGAGAAAGAGCAGCTCGCGCGTGGCCAATGGCGAATCATCGTCACCGAGCTGCCGCACGGCGTGTCGGTGCGCCTGGTGATGGAGGAGATCGAGGCGCTCGCCAACCCGAAGCCGGGCTTCGGCAAAAAGGAGCTCACGCAGGACCAGAAGCGGATGAAGCAATTCATCCTCGACCAGGTCGAGGCGGTGCGCGACGAGTCGGACCGCAAGTCGAAGCTGCGCCTGGTCATAGAGCCAAGGAGCTCGAGGCAGAACCCGGACGAGCTGATGGCGGCGCTCCTCGTGCACACCTCGCTCGAGACGCGCTACGCGGTGAACCTTACCTGGCTCGGTCTCGACGGCCTGCCCGAGACCAAAGGCATTCTCGACATCCTGCGCGAGTGGGGCGAGTTCCGCGTCGCCACGGTGCGCCGCCGCACCGAGTTCCGCCTGGAGCGGGTGGAGGAGCGGCTGCACATCGTCGAGGGCCGGCTGAAGGCCTACGCGAAGATCGACGAGATCATCAAGCTGATCCGCGCAGCCGAGGACCAGAGCGATGCGAAGCAGAAGTTGAAAGACAAATACCGTTTTTCTGAACGACAAGCCGAAGACATCGTCAACCTGCGCCTCGGGCAGCTCACCCGGCTCGACGGCGTGAAGCTCACCGACGAGCGCAAGGTGCTCGAAGGCGATAGAAAAGAGCTGAAAACCCTGCTCGGCGACGACAAAGAGCTGAAGAAGCTGGTGATCGCGGAGTTGAGCGAGGATGCAAAGAAGTACGGCGATGCCCGCAGGACCCGGATAGAAACCGCCGAGCGCGCGCAGGCCGAGCGCGCGGTGGTGGACGAGCCGATCAGCGTGATCCTCTCGAAGAAGGGCTGGATCCGCGCGCGCACCGGACATGCCATGGATTTATCATCTTTGAGTTTTAAAGATGGAGATGCTCTCCTGCAGGTGCTCGAGTGCAGAACCACCGACCCGGTGATCCTGCTCGCCGCCTCGGGCAAGACCTTCACCGTCGAGGCGCACGCGATTCCGGCCGGCCGCGGCGACGGCGCGCCGGTCAACACGCTGGTCAACGCCTCCTCGGACGACATCGTGTGGATG
>DASQGB010000202.1:0-11308 GCA_035632815.1 Burkholderiales bacterium
GCTGCCGCGCGGCGTGCAGAGGCTGCCGTTCTTTTCACCGACGCCTCGTTTCGCGGTGGATACCAGGTAGGTCTTGTCCCCGAACCGCAGCTCCTGCCTGGCGATGTCGATTTCGATGGGTTTCATCGGCGCGAGGCGAAAAAGCGGCTGAGTATCGCGCCGCATTCGGCGGCAAGCACACCGCCCTCCAGCTCGACGTGATTCTTGAGAATCTGTTTCTTCGGGTCCGTGGCGCCGAAGACGACGCGGGCAACGCGGGCGTGGAACATGGCGCCGACGCACATGTCGCAGGGCTCGAGGGTCACGTAGAGCACGGCTCCGGTCATCCGATAATTGTCTTGCATGGCAGCAGCCGAACGCAGGGCGATGATTTCGGCGTGCGCGGTAGGGTCCGACGCGGCGATCGGCCGGTTCCACCCCTCTCCGATGACTTTCTCGTCGAGGACGACAACGGCGCCGACCGGAACTTCCCCCTCCTCCTCGGCACGCCGCGCCAGCTCGAGGGCGCGGCGCATGTAAGCCTCGTCCTTCATTCCCATTCGATGGTGGCGGGCGGCTTGGAGGAGATGTCGTAGGCGACGCGGTTGATGCCGCGCACCTCGTTGATGATGCGGTTGGAGACGCGGGCGAGGAGCTCGTGCGGCAGCGGCGCCCAGTCGGCGGTCATGAAGTCGGTGGTCTGCACGGCGCGCAGCGCGACGACGTACTCGTAGGTGCGCCCGTCGCCCATCACGCCCACCGCCTTCACCGGCAGGAACACCGCGAACGCCTGCGCGGTCTTGTCGTACCAGTCCGCCTTGCGCAGCTCGTCGATGAAGATCGCGTCGGCATGTTGCAGCAGCTCGACGTATTTTTTTTCAATGGAACCCAGGATTCGTACCCCGAGCCCGGGGCCCGGAAAAGGATGCCGGAATACCATCTCGCGCGGCAGGCCGAGCGCGAGGCCGAGCTCGCGCACCTCGTCCTTGAACAGCTCGCGTAGCGGCTCGAGCAGCTTGAGGTGCAGCGTCTCGGGCAGCCCGCCGACGTTGTGGTGCGACTTGATGGTCATCGCCTTTTTGGTCTTGGCGCCCGCGGACTCGATGACATCCGGGTAGATGGTGCCCTGGGCGAGCCATCGCGCGTTCTTCACCTTCTTCGCTTCGGCCTGGAAAACCTCGACGAAATGCCTGCCGATGATCTTGCGCTTGTCCTCCGGATCCGAGGCTCCGCGCAGCGCGCCGAAGAACTGCTCCGAGGCGTCGACGTGCCGCACCTTGACGCGCATGTGCTTTGCGAAAGTATCCATGACCTGCGCGGCCTCGTTCAGGCGCAGCAGCCCGTGGTCGACGAACACGCAGGTGAGCTGATCGCCGATGGCGCGGTGGATGAGCGCCGCGGCGACCGAGGAGTCCACGCCGCCCGACAGGCCGAGAATCACCTCTTCGCCGCCGACTTGCTGCTTTATTCTCTTTACGGCTTCGGAAACATAGTCAGGCATGTTCCAGTCGCCGGCGCAGCCGCAGATGTCGTGCACGAAGCGCGCGAGCAGCCGGGCACCCTGTCGCGTATGGGTGACCTCGGGATGGAACTGCACGCCGTAGAAGCGCCGCGCCTCGTCGGCCATGCCGGCGATCGGGCAGGCCTCGGTAGAGGCCATCGGCTTGAACCCGGGCGGAAGCTCGGCGACCTTGTCGCCGTGGCTCATCCACACCTTGAGCATGCCGTGGCCCTCGGCGGTGCGGAAATCCTCGATGCCCTCCAGGAGCTGCGTATGGCCGCGGGCGCGCACCTCGGCGTAGCCGAACTCGCGGATCTTGCCCGGCTCGACGCGGCCGCCGAGCTGCTGCGCCATGGTCTGCATGCCGTAGCAGATGCCCAGCACCGGCACGCCGAGCTCGAACACGCTGCGCGGGGCCTGCGCCGTCGATTCCTCGTAGGCCGACATGTGGCTGCCGGACAGAATCACGCCGTTCGCGCCGAAGCCGCGCACGAAGTCGTCGGCCACGTCGTAGGGGTGAATCTCGCAGTAGACCTTGGCTTCGCGGACCCGGCGGGCGATCAGCTGCGTGTACTGGGCGCCGAAATCCAGAATCAGGATCTTCTGGTGCACCCGCTACTCCACCCGGTAATTCGGAGCCTCCTTGACGATCTGCACGTCGTGCACGTGCGATTCGCGCATCCCGGCCGAGCTGATCTCGACGAATTGGGTCCGCGTGCGCAGCTCCTCGATGGTGGAGCAGCCGGTATAACCCATGCTCGCGCGCACCCCGCCGAGGAGCTGCTGGATGACCGAGACCGCGCTGCCCTTGTACGGCACGCGCCCTTCGACGCCCTCCGGCACGAGCTTGTCGACGTTCATCTCGGAGTCCTGGAAGTAGCGGTCGGCGGCGCCTTTCTGCATCGCTCCCAGCGACCCCATGCCTCGATAGGCCTTGTACGAGCGGCCCTGGAAGAGCTCGATCTCTCCCGGCGATTCCTCGGTACCGGCGAAAAGGGACCCGAGCATCACCGCGTGGGCGCCCGCGGCGAGCGCCTTCGCGACGTCGCCCGAATAGCGCACGCCGCCGTCGGCGATCAGCGGCACGCCGGACTTGGCGAGCGCCTCGGCGACGTTCTGGATGGCGGTGATCTGCGGCACGCCGACGCCCGCGACGATGCGCGTGGTGCAGATCGAGCCGGGCCCGATGCCGACCTTGACGCCGTCGGCGCCGTGGTCGACGAGCGCGCGCGCGCCATCGCCGGTGCCGACATTGCCGCCGATGACCTCGATCTGCGGATAGCGCGACTTGATCCACTTCACGCGGTCGAGCACGCCCTGCGCGTGGCCGTGCGCGGTGTCGACGACCAGCACGTCGGCGCCGGCCTCGGCGAGCGCGGCGACGCGCTCATCGGTGCCCTCGCCTACGCCGACCGCGGCGCCCACGCGCAGCTTGCCGTGCGCGTCCTTGGAGGCGCTGGGGTTCTCGCTTTCCTTGAGGATGTCCTTGACGGTCACCAGGCCCTTGAGATGGAACTCCTCGTCCACCACCACGACTCGCTCGAGGCGGTGGCGGTGCAGGAGCGCCATGGCTTCCTCGCGGCTGCCGCCCTCGCGCATGGTGACCAGCTTCCTCTGCGGCGTCATGATCGCCTTCACCGGCTGGTCCAGCTCGGTCTCGAAGCGCAGGTCGCGGTTGGTCACGATGCCGACCACCTTGCCGCTCTTCACCACCGGGAAGCCGGAGATCTTGTGCTCGCGCTGCAGCGTCATCACCTCGCGCACCGTCATCTCGGGCGAGACGGTCATCGGGTCGCGCAGAACACCCGACTCGAAGCGCTTCACCTTGGCCACCTCGGCAGACTGCGCCTGCGGGCTCAGGTTCTTGTGGATGATGCCGATACCGCCTTCCTGGGCGATGGCGATCGCGAGGCGGGCCTCGGTCACCGTGTCCATCGCCGCAGACACCAGTGGAACGTTGAGCTCGAGCTTTCGGGTGAGGCGGGTTTTGAGGGAAACTTCACGCGGCAGGACGCGCGAGTGGGCGGGAAGGAGGAGGACGTCGTCGAAGGTCAGCGCCTTCTGAATCACCCGCATGTTTTCTTCCCGCGCAAAGTGACATTATACGCGAGCGCTTTACGCCGCGAATTGACGCCTCGGTTGAAAGCCGATACTGTGGTTTTCATGAAGAGAATCCTCGTTCTCGCAGCGACGATGGCGTTCGCCACGCTGGCCCTGGGGCAGCAGTACAAGTGGGTCGACAAGGACGGCCGCGTCCAATACGGCGATGCGCCGCCGCCCGGTGTCTCCGCCACCCGGTTGAAGGGAGCGGGCGCCGCTCCGGCTGCGCCCGCAGCGGAGCCCCAGACCAAGGGACCGCTCACGCCGGCGGAGCAGGAGGCGGGCTTCCGCAAGCGCCAGCTGGATGCCGAAAAGGAGCGTGAAAAGCAGGCGCAGGCCGAGAAGCAGACGCTCGCCAGGCAGGAAAACTGCGCCCGCGCGCAGCAGGCGCTGCGCACCCTGGAAAGCGGTCAGCGCATCTCCCGCACCGATGCGAAGGGCGAGCGCTACATCCTCGACGACGCCCAGATCGCGCAGGAAACCGTCCAAGCGCGCCAGGCCGTCAAGGCATCCTGCTAGGCCGCTAGCGGCGCTGTTTTCGCGCCCGGTTGCGGCGCGCCTCTTTAGGATCGATCAGCAACGGCCGGTAGATCTCGACGCGGTCGCCCTGCGCGACGCGCGTGTCCGGCGGCACCGCCTTTCCGAAAATACCGAATTTCTGCTGTTGTTGGGTTGTAAAACCCGAAGCTATTACCGCGTCCGACACGGTGGCGCCGGGCTTGAGATGGACCTTGACCACCTGCTGCGATCCCGGCCACGCGTAGACGACTTCAACTTCCATGGCGCTCCAGCGCTCGGCGCGTGAAGGCGTCGACCATGGTATCGGCGATGCCGTGGAACAGCGGTTCGAGCAGCTTGCCCAGGGCGCGGCTGGCAAACTCGTACTCGAGCGAGAAGTCGACCTTGCAGGCGCCGGCGGAGAGCGGCGTGAAGCGCCAGGAGGCGGCGAAATGGCGAAAGGGCCCGCGCAGCAGGCGCATGTCGATCGACTCGGCGGGGCGTCCCTGGTTCAGCGTGGTGAAGGCCTGGCGCAGGCCGCCCATTCCCGCGGTCAGCGTGGCGCGCGTGCCGGCGGCGCCGCGACTGTGCACCTGGGCATCCTTGCACCAGGGCAGGAAGCGCGGATACGCCTCGATGTCGTCGACCAGGGCGTAGAGCTGCTCGGCGCTCGCCTCGACGATCGCTGAGCGGGCGATGCGTTTCATGTTCTAGAATTCTTCATGTCGATCGTCGAAAATCGCAAGGCGTTCCACGATTATTTCATCGAGGAGCGCTACGAGGCGGGGCTCGCGCTGGAGGGCTGGGAGGTCAAGGCGATCCGCGCCGGCCGGGCGCAGCTCTCCGAGGGCTACGTGAGCGTCGTGCGCGGCGGCGAGCTGGCGCTGATCGGCGCTCACATCAGCCCCTTACCCACGGTTTCGACGCACTACACGCCCGATCCGACCCGCACGCGCAAGCTCCTGCTGCACGCCGAGGAGATCAAGCGGCTGATCGGCAAGGTCGAGCAGCGCGGCTACACGCTGGTGCCGCTCAACCTGCATTTCAGCAAGGGCCGCGTCAAGCTCGAGATCGCGCTCGCGCGCGGCAAGCTGAAGCACGACAAGCGGGCGGCCGAGCGAGAAAAGGAGTGGGGTCGGGAAAAACAGCGCCTGCTACGCAGCCGCTGATTTCTTGCCGGCAGGCGGCGCTTCGGCAAGCGCGATCCAGGTCGATACCACCGTATCGGGGTTGAGCGACATGCTCTCGATGCCCTGCTCCATCAGCCAGCGCGCGAGGTCCGGATGGTCGGAGGGACCCTGGCCGCAGATACCGACGTATTTCCCCTGCTTGCGGCAGGCGCGGATCGCCATCGACAGCAGCACCTTCACGGCCGCGTCGCGCTCGTCGAAGCCCTCCGCCACCAGCCCCGAGTCGCGGTCGAGGCCCAGGGTGAGCTGGGTGAGATCGTTCGAGCCGATCGAGAAGCCGTCGAACAGCTCGAGGAACTCGTCGGCGAGGATGGCGTTCGAGGGCAGCTCGCACATCATCACGATCTTGAGAGCGTTGCGGCCGCGCTGCAGGCCGTTCTCCTCCAGGAGGTCCATGACTGCCCTCGCTTCGCCGAGGGTGCGTACGAACGGCACCATCAGCTCGACGTTGGTGAGGCCGAGCTCGTCGCGCACCTTCTTCAGCGCCGCGCATTCGAGCTCGAAGCACTCGCGGAAGCTCGGCGCGATATAGCGCGCGGCGCCGCGCAAGCCGAGCATGGGGTTCTCCTCCTCCGGCTCGTAGCGCTCGCCGCCGAGCAGCTTGCGGTACTCGTTCGACTTGAAATCCGACAGCCGCACGATCACCGGCTTGGGCCAGAACGCCGCCGCGATGGTGGCGACGCCCTCGACCATCTTCTCGCGGAAGAAGCTGCGCGGGTCGGCGTAGCCCCGGCAGGCTTCCTCCAGCTTCTTCTTCAGCGCGCCGGGTAAATCGGGGTATTCGAGGCAGGCGCGCGGATGCACGCCGATCTCGTTGTTGATGATGAACTCCAGGCGTGCGAGGCCGACCCCGTCGTTGGGCAGCTGCGCGAACTCGAAGGCGAGCCGCGGATTGCCCACGTTCATCGCGATCTTCACCGGGATGCGCGGCATCTCGCCGCGCTCGCGGCTCGATACTTCGAAGGGCAGCAGACCGTCGAACACGTTGCCGGTATCGCCTTCGGCGCACGACACCGTCACCGGCTGGCCGTCCTTGAGGCGCTTGGTGGCGTCGCCGCAGCCGACCACGGCGGGGATGCCCAGCTCGCGCGCGATGATCGCGGCGTGGCAGGTGCGGCCGCCGCGGTTGGTGACGATGGCGGCGGCGATCTTCATCACCGGCTCCCAGTTGGGATCGGTCATGTCCGTGACCAGGATGTCGCCCTGCTTTACGCGGTCCATCTGCGAGGCGTCCGCGACCACGCGCACCGCGCCGCTGCCGATCTTGTGGCCGATCGCGCGTCCGCTCGCCAGCACGCGCGAGCTGCCCTTGAGCGCATAGCGCTCCTCGAGGTCGCGGCTGCGGGACTTGACGGTCTCGGGCCGGGCCTGCAGCACGTAGATGCCGCCGTCGGCCCCATCCTTTGCCCATTCGATGTCCATCGGGCGGCCGTAGTGCTTCTCGATCGCCACGGCGTAGCGCGCTAGCTCCAGGACTTCATCGTCCTTCAGGGAAAAGGAGTTCCGCTCGGCTTCGGGCACCTCGACGGTGCGCGTCGAGCGGCCGGCCTGCGCCGACTTGGCGAACACCATCTTCTGCAGCTTCGAGCCGAGCGCGCGGCGCACGATCGCCGGCCGGCCGCGCTCGAGCATCGGCTTGTGCACGTAGAACTCGTCGGGGTTCACGGCGCCCTGCACCACCATCTCGCCCAGGCCGTAGGCCGAGGTGATGAACACGACGTCGCGGAAGCCGGACTCGGTGTCCAGGGTGAAGGTGACGCCGCTCGCGCCAAGGTCGCTGCGCACCATCTGCTGCACCGCCGCCGACAGGGCTATTGCCTTGTCGGCATAGCCTTGGTGGGCCCGGTAGGAGATGGCGCGGTCGTTGTACAGCGAGGCGAACACCTGCCGGATGGCCTCCAGCACGTGGTCGGCGCCGCTGATATTGAGGAAGGTTTCCTGCTGCCCGGCGAACGAGGCATCGGGCAAATCCTCGGCCGTCGCCGAAGAGCGGACAGCATATGAGGTGTCTTGTGAGGTTGTCTTCTCAAGCTCTTGATAAAACGATATTATATCCCGCTCAAGCTCCGCCGGAAACGGCGCCTTGAGAATCCACGAGCGGATTTCCGCACCGCAGGCCGCGAGCGCTTTGACGTCGCTAGGATCGAGCGCGCGGATGCGCTCGCTGATGCGCGCGTTCAGAGCGTTTGCGGACAGGAACTCGCGAAATGCGTCCGCGGTGGTAGCGAAGCCGCCCGGCACGCGGATTCCGGCCGCTGCGAGCGCGCCGATCATCTCGCCCAGCGAGGCATTCTTCCCGCCGACCTGCTCGAGGTCGGCCAGGCGGAGATCTTTAAGCCACGCTACGCGCATTGCCATAGTATTTTATCGTCATGATGCACCGCACCGTGTTCTTCGTTTCCGACGGTACCGGCATCACCGCGCAGATGCTCGGCCACAGCCTGCTCACCCAGTTCGAGGGCGTCGAGTTCAGGCAGGTGACGCTGCCTTTCGTCGACAGCATCGAGAAGGCCGAGGAATGCCTGGTGCGCATCGAGGGTGAGTCGGCCGCGGGCAACGGCCAGCCGATCGTGTTCTCGACCCTGGTGAACCAGGACGTGCGGCAGGTGGTGCGGCGGGCGAAAGCGCTGTTCATCGACTTCTTCGAAACCTTCATCGACCCGCTCGAGGCGGGCCTGGGGATCAAGTCCAACCATACGATCGGGCGCTCTCACAGCGCCATGGACAAGAAGGAGTACGCGCAACGCATGGAGGCTATCAATTTCTCCATGGCACACGACGACGGCGCGTCCCACCGCGAGCTAGGCCAAGCGGACGTGATCCTGATCGGCGTGTCGCGCAGCGGCAAGACCCCGACCAGCCTGTATCTCGCGCTGCAATTCGGCGTAATGGCCGCAAACTACCCCCTGATCCCGGAGGACTTCGACCGCGGCAAGCTTCCCGAGGCCCTGCGCCCCCAGAAGACCCGCCTCTACGGGCTGACCATCGCCCCGGAGCGGCTGCACGAGATCCGCAAGGAGCGCCGCCCCGGCAGCAAATACGCCGAGCTGGACAACTGCCGCTACGAGGTCGAGGAGGCCGAGAGCCTGATGCGCCGCGAGGGCATCCGCAGCATCAACTCGACCAGCAAGTCGATCGAGGAGATCGCCACCACCATCCTGCGCGAGCTCAGGATCTCCCGCCAGGTCTACTGAAGGCTTCGTACAGGCAGATCGCGGCCGCGGCGGCGACGTTGAGCGACTCCGTGGCAGGCACGGTGGGGATGGTGATCCGGAGGTCGGCTTTTTCCTGCAGCTTTGGGCTGACTCCCTTGCCCTCACTGCCGAACAGCCACCCCAGAGTGCCCGTAAGGTCGGCCTTGTCCAGCTCAACCCCCTGCCGTGGGAGGGTGCAGACCACCCGACCCTCGAAGCGCTCGAGCTCGTCCCCTAGGCCCTTCACCTGCGAAATCTGCAGGACGAAATGCCCCCCCATTCCCGCGCGTAGGGCCTTGGGCGACCAGGGATCAGCGCAGTCTCGGTCCAGAATGACCGCCCGCACGCCGAAGGCGGCGGCGCTCCTGATGATGGTGCCGACGTTCCCCGGGTCCTGGACGCCTTCCAGGAACACGCGGTTGCCGCCCTCCTCCTTACGGACGGGTATCTGAATTTCCGCGGCGACGCCGGGAGGGTTCTCGGCGTCGACCACCGAGCGGAACACGCTCTCGGACAGCACGACCGGGGACAGTTTGCCGGCCAGGGCGGCGATTTCGGGATTGGCGAGCCCGGCTTCGGTGGCCAGGATCGACAACGGCATCAGTCCGCGGTCCAGAAATGCCGACACGAGATGCGGACCCTCGATCAGCGCGCGCTTCTGGCTGCGCCGGTACCGCGGATCCTGCGCCAGCTTCGACCAATGCCTGACCCGCGGGTTATCGCGCGAGCGCAGCATCAGCTCTCTTCGAAAAGATCTCTCTCGTAGTGCACCCGGACCGGCTCGAAGCTGCGCCGGTGGATCTCGCAGGGGCCCAGGCGCGCCAGGAGCGCGAGGTGGTCGGGCGTCGAGTAGCCCTTGTGCTGGTGGAAGCCGTAGTGGGGATAGAGCGCATGCAGCCGCGTCATTTCTGCGTCGCGCGCTGTTTTCGCGAGGATCGAAGCCGCCGAGATCATCTTGTGCCGGGCATCGCCGTCGACGATGGCGCGGGCAGGACAGGCCAGGCCGGGCGGACGCGCGTTGCCGTCTACCCAGACCTCCTGTGGCTTCACGCCAAGCGCCTCGACCGCACGGCGCATGGCGAGCAGCGAGGCGTGAAAGATATTGAAGCGATCGATCTCTTCCACCGTGGCGAACGCCACCGCCCAGGCGATGGCGCGCTCCTTGATGCGCCCGGCAAGCAGCTCGCGGCGCTCGGCGGCCAGCACCTTGGAGTCGGCAAGACCGTTGATGCGCCGGTCCGGATTCAGGATCACCGCCGCGGCATAGACCGGGCCGGCGAGCGGGCCGCGTCCGGCTTCGTCTACGCCGCAGATGATCATTTCCTGTCGAGGATCTTCAACACCGCGTCGGCGGCCTTCTCTGCCGTGTTCTGGCGCAGCAGCTCGTGGAACTCGTGGAAGCGCTCGACCTGGCGGCGCTGCGCCGCCGTGTCGCGCAGCAGCGCGAGCAGCGCCGCCGCCAGAGCGGCGGGGGTGGCCTCGTCCTGCAGCAGCTCGGGCACCAGGTGCTCCCCGGCGAGGATGTTCGGCATGCCGACGTAAGGCAGGTAAACCATCGGGCGCATCAGGGCCCATGTTATCGGAGATTGCCGGTAGGCGATGACCATCGGCGTCTTGGACAGCGCCGCCTCGAGCGTGGCGGTGCCGCTTGCCACCAGCGCAAGGTCGGCGGCGGCGAGCGCTTCGTGCGAATGGCCGAACAGCAGCGTGAGCGGCAGATCGGTGCGCTGCTGCTCGTGAACCGCGCGCTCGAACATGTCGCGCGTCTCGCGCGTCACGGTGGGGCATACGAAGTGCACGTCGTGCACCTCCTGGCGGAAGCGGTGCGCGGCGAGCACGAAGGGCGCGGCCATGTACTGCAGCTCGGAGCGGCGGCTACCCGGCAGCAGCGCGACGATCAGCTTCCCGCCGGGCAGCCGCAGCTGCGCGCGCGCCTCCAGTTTGGCCGGCACCAGCGGGATGATGTCGGCGAGCGGGTGGCCGACATAGGTCACCGGTACCCCGGCCTTCTCGTAGAGCGGCGCCTCGAACGGAAACATCACCAGGATGTGGTTGACCGAGCGCACGATCCTGCGCATCCGCCAGCGCCGCCAGGCCCACACCGAAGGGCTCACGTAATGCACGGTGGGGATGCCGGCGTCCTTCAGGCGCCGCTCGAGGCCGAGGTTGAAGTCCGACGAGTCGACGCCGATGAACAGATCCGGCCGCTCGGCGATCATGGCTCTGGTCAACCGGCGGCGGATGGCCATGATCTCGCGATAATGCAGCAGCGCTTCCGCATAGCCGCGCACCGAGAGCTTGTCCATCGGAAAATGCGACTCGAATCCCTGCGCCGCCATCTTCGGGCCGCCGATGCCGGCAAACAGCATGCTGCGGCGCCGGCTTTTCAGCGCGCCGATGAGATGCGCGGCAAGCTGATCCCCGGAGGCTTCGCCGGCCACCATGCCGACGCGCGCGAGCTGGTTCACTAGCGGATGATGCCGCGCCTAGTGCTGGCGATGAACTCCAGGAGGTGGGCCACCTGCGGACATTCCGCGACCTGCGACTCCAGCTCGCGGCGCGCCTCCTCCAGGCCGAGGCCGCGCCGGTAGAGCGTGCGGTAGGCGCGCTTAAGCCCGTTGATCGCCTCGGGCGAGAAGCCGCGCCGCTTGAGGCCTTCGCTGTTGATGCCATAGGGCCGCGCCATGTTCCCCGCGGCGGTGACGTACGGCGGCAGGTCCTGCGGCAGGTAGGTGCCCATCCCGGTAAACGCGTGGGCGCCGATGTGCACGAACTGGTGCACCAGGGTGGTGGCGCCGAAGATCGCCCAGTCGCCCACCGTGACGTGGCCGGCGAGCTGGCAGGCG
>DASQGB010000203.1:0-2597 GCA_035632815.1 Burkholderiales bacterium
TGCGACCTTACCGACCGCAACGGCGTCGATGCGAGCCTGAATGCAGCGGTAAGGCGTTTCGGCGGGGTGGACATGCTCATCCTCAACGCCGGCATTTTTCCCTCGTCGCAGGCGATCCAGGACATCCCGGCGGACGCCTGGCGCAATGCCATGGCGATCAACGTGGAGGCGAATCTCCTCGTCATGCAAGCCTGCCACCCGCTGCTCAAGATGGCGCCGCGCGGCGGCCGCATCGTGGTCATCGGCTCGAAGAACGTCCCGGCGCCGGGACCCGGGGCCGCCGCCTATTCGGCATCCAAGGCCGCGCTCAACCAGCTCGCGCGCGTCGCCGCGCTGGAATGGGCGAAGGACGGCATCCGCATCAACTCCCTGCACCCCAACCAGGTGTTCGACACCGCGCTGTGGACCGAGGAGGTCCTCGCCGCTCGCGCCAAGGCCTACAACCTCACGGTCGAGCAATACAAGAAGAACAACCTGCTGAAGCTCGAAGTGTCATCGAAAGACGTCGCCGAGCTCGCCGCCGAGATGTGCGGCCCGCTGTTCTCGAAAACCACCGCCGCGCAGGTGCCGGTCGACGGCGGCAACGAGCGCGTCGTATGAGGACCTGCTGTTGCCCCCCTGACAAGGGGGGTGGCCCGAAGGGCCGGGGGGTTTCGGTTCTCTTTTTTCTGGTTTTTTTTAAACCCCCCGCTCGCCTACGGCTCACGACCCCCTTGTCAGGGGGTCGAACCCATGGCTGAAGCCGTCCAGCCGATCCGCTGGCGCGGCGATCGGCTGGAGCTGCTCGACCAGCGCCTGTTGCCGGAAAAGACCGTCTACCTCACCTGCCGCACGGCGGCCGAGGTCGCGGACGCGATCCGCGACATGGTGGTGCGCGGAGCGCCCGCCATCGGCTGCGCCGCGGCTTTTGGAATCGTATTGGGAAAAGGAACGAAGGAAGCATACGAGGTGCTGGCAAAAAGCCGGCCGACGGCAGTCAATCTGTTCTGGGCCTTGGAACGGATGAGGAAGGCGAAGAGCCTCGAGGCTGAAGCGCAAGCCATCTTCGCGGAAGACCTCGCAGGCAACCGCGCCATGGGCAAGCTCGGCGCCGAGCTGATCCCGCAGGGCGCGCGCGTGATGACCCATTGCAACACCGGGGCGCTCGCGACCGCGGGCCACGGCACGGCCCTGGGGATCATCCGCTCCTCGAAGGGGAAGGGCATTTCAGTGATCGCGTGCGAGACCCGGCCTTATCTGCAGGGCGCGCGCCTCACCGCCTGGGAATGCGTGCAGGAAGGCATTCCCTGCACGCTGATCACCGACAGCATGGCCGGCCACCTGATGAGCCGCGGCGAGGTGGACGTCGTCGTGGTCGGCGCCGACCGCATCGCCGCCAACGGCGACGTGGCGAACAAGATCGGCACCTACAGCCTGGCGGTGCTCGCCAGGCGCCACGGCATTCCGTTCTACGTCGCCGCCCCGCTCTCCACCTTCGATGCGTCGATTCCCGACGGCTCGCACATCCCCATCGAGGAGCGCGGCGCGGACGAGGTCACCGGCTATCGCGGGACGCGCTGGGCGCCGCAAGGCATCGCGGTGCGCAACCCGGCATTCGACGTCACGCCTGCCGAGCTCGTCACCGGCATCGTCTGCGAAAAAGGCGTGGTGCTCTCCCCTACCCGGGAAAAAATTCAGGCTTTGATTTCCACCGGCGTGTAGGGCGCCACCCGGTCGAACAGCTCCACGATGTCGGGGCTGCGCATGCGCACGCAGCCGATCGATCCGGGCTTGCCCATTTCCGCCATCTCGTGCGAGCCGTGGATGTAGATATAGCGCCGCATCGTATCGAGCTCGCCCAGGCGGTTCTTTCCCGGCTCGCACCCCGACAGCCACAGGATCCGCGTCAGGATCCAGTCGCGTCCGGGATATTGCGCGTGCAGCTGCGGCGTCCATACCTCGCCGGTGGGCCGCCGGCGCACGAACACCGCACCGAGCGGCTGGCCGGCGCCGATCTTGGCGCGGATGATGTGGCTGCCGCGCGGCGTGCAGAGGCTGCCGTTCTTTTCTCCGACGCCGCGTTTCGCGGTGGACACCAGGTAGGTCTTGCCCCCGAACCGCAGCTCCTGCTTCGCGATGTCGATCTCGATGGTGTTCATCGGCGCGAGGCGAAAAAGCCGCTGAGAATCGCGCCGCACTCGGCGGCGAGCACGCCGCCCTCCAGCTTGACGTGATTCTTGAGGATCTGTTTCTTCGGGTCCGTGGCGCCGAAGACCACGCGGGCAATGCGGGCGTGGAACATCGCGCCGATGCACATGTCGCAGGGCTCGAGGGTCACGTAGAGCGTCGCCCCGGTCAGCCTGTAGTTCTTCAGTGCAGCAGCGGCGTCACGCATTGCCATGATTTCCGCGTGAGCGGTCGGATCCGAGGCCGATATCGGTCTGTTCCAGCCCTCCCCGATTACAGATTCATCCAGGACTACCACTGAACCGACCGGTACTTCTCCTTCCTTCTGCGCGCGTTGCGCCAGCTCGAGCGCGCGGTGCATGAAGACGCCGTCGCTCATGGCCCTGCCCCCCTGACAAGGGGGGAGCGAGCCGAAGGCGAGCGGGGGGTTT
>DASQGB010000204.1:0-2090 GCA_035632815.1 Burkholderiales bacterium
CCGCTGCCGCGATGCTCGAGGTGCACCGCACCGGCCTCGCCGAGCTCGAGCGCCTGGCGCGCGAAGCCGAGCTGCAGCGCCAGCGCCTGCGCTCGGTCGAGCAATCGAGCCGCGCCGACCGCGACAAAATCCTCAAAGAGCGGCGCGAGCGGCGCCGCGTGCTCGAGCGCGTCGCCGGCGAAATCCGCAGGAACCGTAAGGAAATAGGCGTGCTGCGCGCCGATGAAGCGCGCCTTGCGCGCCTGGTAGCCGGCATCGGCCGCCTGATCGAAGCCGTTCCCGATGCGGGCACGCCGCGCGGGGCTTTTTCCAGATTGCGCGGTCAGCTGCGCCTGCCGGTGCGCGGGGAACTGACCAGGCGCTTCGGCGCTCCAAGGGGAGCGGCGGGAACGGAGGCGAAAGGCGTATTTATCCGCGCTCCCGAAGGACGCGAGGTCAGGGCGATCGCCGGCGGCCGGGTCGTGTATGCAGACTGGATGCGCGGCTTCGGCAACCTGCTGATCGTGGACCACGGCGAGGCCTATCTTTCCATCTACGCCAACAACGAATCGCTGCTCAAGCAGGCGGGCGAGGCGGTGACCCCCGGCGAGGCGATCGCCACGACAGGATCGAGCGGCGGCAACGAGGAAACGGGTTTATACTTTGAAATGCGGCACCTTGGCCGCGCTTTTGACCCGCTGCGGTGGGTCAAGTTGAAATAACCGGACACCATGCAAAACAGGCTACGCAGCATCGGGCTCATCGTCGTCGGCGCGGTTGCCGGCGTCCTGGTCAGCCTAAACTTCCAGGCCGTCGCCGATCGGGCCGGGCGCTCCCCGCTGCCGATCGAGGAGCTGCGCGCCTTCACCGAGGTGTTCGGCGCCATCAAGACCAACTACGTCGAGGCGGTCGAGGACAAGAAGCTCATCACCGAAGCGATCAACGGCATGCTGACCGGCCTGGATCCGCATTCGGCGTATCTCGACCAGGAAGCCTTCAAGGAGCTGCAGGTCGGCACGCAGGGCCAGTTCGGCGGCCTGGGCATCGAGGTCGGCATGGAGGACGGCTTCGTCAAGGTGATCTCGCCTATCGAGGACACGCCCGCATTCAAGGCCGGCGTCAAGCCCGGCGACCTGATCGTCAAGCTCGACGACACGCCGGTGAAGGGCATGTCGCTGAACGACGCCGTCAAGCGCATGCGCGGCAAGCCGAACACCCAGATCACGCTCACCATTTCGCGCAAGGGCGAGGCCGCGCCGATCGTGGTGACGCTCACGCGCGCGGTCATCCGCGTGCAGAGCGTGAAGTCGAAGCTCATCGAGCCGGGCTACGCCTGGATCCGCGTGTCGCAGTTCCAGGAGCAGACCGCCGAGAACCTGGTGAAGCACCTCGACGGCCTGTTCAAGCAGGGCCAGATCAAGGGCCTGGTGCTCGACCTGCGCAATGACCCGGGCGGCCTGCTGCACGGCGCGGTCGCGATCTCGTCGGCGTTCCTGCCGGCGAAATCGCTGGTCGTCTCGACCGACGGGCGCGCCGAGGATGCGCGCAAGAAGTTCTATGCCAGCCCGGAAGATTACGCGCGGCGCGGCGACGACGTCCTCAAGGCGCTGCCGGCGGGAGCCAAGAGCGTTCCCATGGTGGTGCTGGTGAACGGCGGCTCGGCTTCGGCCTCCGAGATCGTCGCGGGCGCGCTGCAGGACCACAAGCGCGCCAAAGTGATCGGCACACAGACCTTCGGCAAGGGCTCGGTGCAGACCATCATGCCGCTGGGCAACAACACCGCGATCAAGCTCACCACCGCGCGCTACTACACGCCCGGCGGCCGCTCGATCCAGGCACTCGGCATCACCCCCGACATGATCGTCGAGGATCCGAGCGATACCGCGACCCGCGTGCGTGAGGCCGATCTGCAGCGCCATCTCGAGAACGGCCGGGCGAAAGCCGAGGAGAAGAAGGACTCGGCCGCGTCGCCGCGCGCGAGGACCGTGCCGGCCCCGGTGCCCGCCGAGCAGAAGCCGACCGAGATGGGATCGAAGGAAGACTTCCAGCTGTCGCAGGCCATCGCCTTCCTCAAGGGCGAGCCAGTGAAGTCGCAGTCGCCGACGGTCGCG
>DASQGB010000205.1:0-6765 GCA_035632815.1 Burkholderiales bacterium
CTTTCTGCAGCGGCTTGCCGTGCTCCATGATCTGGTAGGAAATCATGCCTTCACCGCCTCCGTTAACGCCTGGTCGAGGTCCCACAGGATGTCGTCGAGCGTTTCGATGCCGACCGAGATGCGCACCATGTCGGGCGTGACGCCGGCCTTCAGCTGGTCGGCTTCGTCCATCTGCCGGTGCGTGGTCGAGGCGGGGTGGATGACCAGCGTTTTCGCGTCGCCGATGTTGGCGAGGTGGCTCATGAACTGCGCCGCCTCGATGAAGCGCTCGCCCGCCTCTCTACCCCCCCGCGTTCCTCCCTTGATGCCGAAGTTGAGCAGGCCCGAGGCACCCTTTGGGAGGTATTTCTTGGCGAGCGAGTGATATTTATTGTCAGGGAGCCCCGGGTAGTTCACCCATGCCACCCGCGGATGGTCCTTGAGGAACTTCGCCACCGCGAGCGCGTTCGAGCAGTGCCGCTCCATCCTGACGTGCAGCGACTCGAGCCCCTGCAGCAGCAACCAGGCGTTCATCGGCGACAGCGCCGGGCCGAAGGTGCGCATGATCTCCATGCGCGCCTTCATGGTGTAGCCGAAGTCGCCGAAGGTCTCGTGGAAGATCACGCCGTGGTAGCCCGGCGAGGGCGAAGTGAACTCCGGGAACTTGCCGTTTCCCCAGTTGAACTTGCCCGACTCGACAATCACGCCGCCCATGGTCGTGCCGTGGCCGCCGATGTACTTGGTCGCCGAGTGCACCACGATGTCCGCGCCCCATTCGATCGGCCGGCACAGATACGGCGAGGGCACCGTGTTGTCGAGCAGCAGCGGGATGCCTGCGTCGTGCGCGATCGCGGCCAGCGCCTCGATGTCGACGATGTTGATGAGCGGGTTGCCGAGCGTCTCGGCGTATAAAAGCTTTGTATTTGGTCTTAGAGCCTTCTTGAAGTCATCGGGTTTGTCCGGATGGACGAACGTCGTGTCGATCCCCAGCTTCTTCAGGTTCACGTGCAGCAGCGTGTGCGTGCCGCCGTACAGCGTGGACGCCGACACTATGTGGTCGCCGGCGCTGCACAGCGTCAGGATCGCGGTCACCTCGGCGGCCTGCCCGGTCGAGGCGGCCAGCGCCGAGCGGCCGCCCTCGACCGCGGCCATGCGCTCCTCGAGCACCGCCACCGTCGGATTCGAGATGCGCGAGTACACGTTGCCGAAGGTCTGCAGGTTGAACAGGCTCGCCGCGTGCTCGGCGGAATCGAACACGAACGAGGTCGTCTGGTAGATCGGGGCTGCGCGCGCGCCGGTCGCCGCGTCGGGGATCTGCCCGGCATGCAGACACAGTGTCTCGATTCCGAACTTGCGGTCAGCCATTCTGCTTTTTCACCAGGAGCTCATCGCGATTCTATCGCCGCCGCTAGCCTGGGCGTGACGGTGACGTGAACCGCGAGCTGCTGCTGGGTCCCGCCGCCGAGGATCACGCCGCGCATCGGCGTGACATCGCCGAAATCGCGCCCCCAGGCGAGCGTGACGTGGGCGTCGTCGACGATGCAATTGTTGGTCGGATCGATATCGACCCAGCCGAGCGTTTCGCCCCGGCCCGAGCCGCCGCCTTCTCCACACCACACCGAGGCCCAGGCGTGGGAGGCATCTGCGCCGATGAGGCGCGGGCGTCCGGGCGGTGGCGCGGTGAGCAGGTAGCCGCTTACGTAGCGCGCTGCGAGCCCGATGGAGCGCAGGCAGCCGATCATCAGGTGCGCGAAGTCCTGGCACACGCCGCGTTTGTCCTTGAGCACTTGCCGCAGCGACGTCGAGACGCTGGTCGCGGTACGGTCGAACTTGAAGTCCCTGTGGATGCGGCGCGCCAGATCGGCCGCAGACTCGAGCATGGCGCGCCGCTGCGTAAAGCTCTTGGCGGCGTAGTCGGCGAGCTCGCGCGAGCGCTCGACGTGCGGGGAGTCGTAGAGGAACTCCGCGGGCTCGACCAGCGGCGGTGCATCGACGCCCCGCAGCCGCGCGCGCACTGCTTCCCAGGGCACTCGAGGTGCGCCGAGCGCGCTCCGGGCCCGTGGTTCGACGCTCACTTCGGATTCGGCGCGCGCTATGAGCGCCTCGTGCGGCGCCGCGACGAGGAGGTACACCGTGCGGTTGCCGTAATAGTCCTCGCGCTCCGTCATCACGTTGCCGGGGGGCTCGACGCTGATGCGGTGCTGCTCGCAGGTCTGCCAGGGCAGCGCACGCGGCGTGAGGTGAAGCAGCTGGTGCGAAAGGACGACCGGGCGGGAGTACGTGTAACGCGTCTCGTGGAGGATGTGCAGGCGCATTAAAGATCAAATCGCAACATCACGTGGCGAAGGTTTGCGTGCTGGCTTCGCCGACGTGGCTGAAGAACCGCAACCCGAGCTGCTCGCCGTGCCGGTAGGCGGCGGCCTGCCATTCGTCGAACAACTCGAGCAGCCGTTCGCCGCCCGGCTGCAAATCCCGGGCTGGATCGATCTTGAGGAGCCCGTTCAGGGCATCATGGAACAGCTCGTCGCCGAAATCGCCGAAGAGATCGGTGAGCAGCTGCGCGTAGTCGTACAGGCCCATCAGCTGGAAGGCGATCGAGCGCGGGTTCGCCTCGTCGCGGATCAGCAGATCGAGCACCGGCAGCCATTCCGGCCGCGCCATGTAGCGGGCGCGGTAGGTGATGATCGAATCGGCAAGCCGCAGCAGCCACGTGAGATCCATCTCGGGGGGGCCGGCGACCGCGTGCTTGAGCGTCGCGCAGAGCCATTCCAGGCGTTCGAGCCTGCGGCCGACGGAGAGGAAACGCCAGCCTGGATCGCGCGTCATGCCGTCGAGCGCGAACCCGGACAAGGTCGTGAACGAGGCGATCGCCACGTCGAGCTCGCCGAGGAGGTCGGAGAAGGCAAGCTTGCGCGTGCGGCGCTGCGTGAGCCCGTGCATCAGGCGGTTGATGGTGCGCCAATTGTCGAGCGACAGCCGCTCGCGAAGGTTCGAGGCGATGCGCATCAGCTGGCGCAGGCTGCTCGCGAGGCCCGGCTGCGAATCGTCGGTGATGGCGCCGCGCAGCGCGACGGAAAGATCCCTGTCCTGCGGATCGGGGCCGTCCGCGGGCAGGATGCCGGCCCGGCGCAGGAGCTGCAGCATCACCGGCCGCGCGCGCCCGTCGTCGTCGCCCGGAACGTTGTCGCCGAAGCGGCCGAGCGCGAGGCGCAGCAGCCGCGCCGAGGCATCGCAGCGCTCGCAGTAGCGCCCGAACCAGAACAGGTTCTCGACCACGCGGCTCGACAGGTTGGTGCCGGTGCGCACCAGGTCTTGCGGCCCGATCGAGCGGCGCAGGAGGCTGAACGTGCTGACCGGGCCCGAGGCGAGCACCCAGGTGTCCTTGCTGCTGCCGCCGCGCTGCATGGAGATCACGCGCGTATCCCCGGTGCTCGCCACACGCGTCAGCCCGCCGGGCATGACGACGTAGCCGTTCGGGCTCGCGCACGCGAAGACCCGCAGGCCGATGGAGCGCCCTAGCAGACGCGGGTGCGCGCGGTCCCATACCGGCGCCTGCGACAGCTGCACCAGCTCCTGAGCGACGTAGTCGTTCGGCCGCGACCGCAGCATCGCGATCACGCGCTTCGTGCCGCGCTCGTCGAGGTCATCGCCGAACATCGGCTCCACCCGAAGCTGGGGAAACGCGCTCTTGATCACCAGGCGGTGCACATTGGCGACGACCTCCTCGAGCGCCGCCGGCTCGCCGCACCACCAGGTCGCCACCGAGGGCATCCGCAGTGCCTCGCCGAGGAGCTTCTGCGAGAGCTTGGGAAGGTAGCCGAGCAGCGTGCTCGATTCCAGGAGATTGGAGCCGAGCGCGTTCGCGATCAGCACATTGCCGCGCCGCACCGCGTCCACCAGTCCCGGGATGCCGAGCGCGGAATCGCTGCGCAGCTCGAGCGGGTCGCAGTATTCGTCGTCCTGGCGGCGCAGGATGGCGTGCACGCGCTTCAGTCCGGAAAGCGTCTTGAGCCAGACGCAGCCTTCGCGCACCGTGAGATCGTTGCCTTCGACGAGCGCCAAGCCGAGATAGCGCGCGAGATACGCGTGCTCGAAATAGGTTTCGTTGAGCGGCCCCGGGGTGAGCAGCACGGTGAAGGGGCTGCCATGGTCCGGCGGCGCCCAGAGCTGCAGGCTGTCGCGCAGCGTGGCGAAAAAATGCGCAACGTGCTGGACCTTCAGATCGCGGAACAGCTGCGGGAAGATGCGCGAGATGATGATCCGGTTCTCGAGAGCGTAGCCCGCGCCCGAGGGGGCCTGGGTGCGGTCATCGATCACCCACCAGCGGCCGTCGGGCGAACGCGCGATATCCGCGGCGTAGAAGTGCAGCATGACCTCGCCCGGCGGCTTCGCGCCGCGGCACGGTCGCAGGAAGCCGGCGTGCCCGTAGACGAGCGCCGGCGGCAGCAGGCCTTCCTTGAGCAGCCGTTGCTCGCCGTAGAGGTCGACGAGAACCTTGTTGAGCAGCGTCGCGCGTTGCACGATCGCGGCCTCGATGCCGCTCCACTCCTCCTGCGGCAGGATCATCGGCACGAGGTCGAGCTCCCAGGGGCGGTCCGCGCCCTGCGGGTCGGCGTATACGTTGTAGGTGACGCCGTTCTCGCGCACCTGGCTGTGCACCGAGTGCAGCCGCTCGCGCATGCGCTCGGCCGGCAACGCCGCCAGCTGCTCGATCACCGGCTTCCAGTGCGGGCGTGGCGTGCGCGAAGGCTCGAGCAGCTCGTCGTAGCGGTCGGTGGCCTGCGGATATTCGGCTAGCAGCTCGCGGGACATCGCGGCGCAGAGTAGCACCCGCACATTAAGGGTGCAAAAACCGAATCAGCTTCTGCGCAGATCCAGTGTGAAGGGAAAGTTCGGATTGCGCCCCTCGATACGCGGGTCGACCCTTCGCGGAGTGTGTCCCATACGGACAAAGCGCGCGAGGCGCCGGCCCTCCGCCTCGTAGGCGTTCACCGGGAAGCTCTCGGGGTTGAGGCCGCCGGGGTGAGCGACGTGGTATTGGCAGCCGCCCAGCGAGCGCTTCATCCAGGTGTCGATCAGATCGATCACCAGCGGGGCATGCACGCCGATGGTGGGATGCAGCGCCGAAGGCGGCTGCCAGGCGCGGTAGCGCACGCCCGCGACGTACTCCCCGACGTTTCCGGTCGGGACGAGCGGAACCGCGCGGCCGTTGCAGGCGATGACGTGGCGCTCGCCCAGCAGCCCGGTCGCCTTCACCTGCAAGCGCTCCACGGACGAGTCGACGTAGCGGACGGTGCCGCCCGGCGCGCCTTCCTCGCCCATCACGTGCCACGGCTCGAGCGCCGAGCGCAGCTCCACCTGAGCGCCGCGCGCCGAGAACTCGCCGTAGCGCGGGAAGCGGAACTCGAAATGCGGCATGAACCATTGCGCCTGGAGCGGATAGCCCGCTTCGCGGACCTCGGCGATCACGTCCTCGAAGTCCTGCCAGACGAACCATGGCAGCATGAAGCGGTCGTGCACCTCGGTGCCCCAGCGCTTGAGCTTCGCCGGCTGATAGGGGCGCTGCCAGAAGCGCGCGACCAGCGCGCGCAGGAGCAGCTGCTGGGTAAGCGACATCTGCGCGTGCGGCGGCATTTCGAAGGCGCGCAGCTCCAGCAGCCCCAGGCGCCCCGTGGGCCCGTCGGGCGAGTACATCTTGTCGATGCAGAATTCGGCGCGGTGCGTGTTGCCGGTGGCGTCGATGAGCAGATTCCTGAACAGGCGATCGACGAGCCACGGCGCGCATGCGCCGGCAGTTTCCTTGGTTTTTCGTTTCAGTTCTTCAAGTGCAATTTCCATTTCATAAACAGAATCATTGCGTGCCTCGTCGATGCGCGGCGCCTGGCTCGTCGGGCCGACGAAAAGCCCCGAGAAAAGGAACGACAGCGACGGATGGTTGTGCCAGTAGGCGATGAAGCTCGCGAGCAGCTCGGGCCGGCGCAGAAACGGCGAATCCGCGGGGCTGGGGCCGCCGAGCGCGAAGTGGTTGCCGCCGCCGGTGCCCGAGTGCTTGCCATCGAGCATGAATTTCTCGGTGGCCAGACGGCACTCGCGTGCCTCGGCGTAGAGGAAAGTGGTGTTCTCGATGAGCTCGTCCCAGCTGCCCGAGGGATGAATATTGACCTCGAGCACGCCCGGGTCGGGGGTGATGCGCAGCGACTGCAGGCGCGGGTCCTTCGGCGGCTCGTAGCCCTCGATGAGAACCTGGAGTCCGAGCTCCGCGGCCGTGGCCTCGACCGCGGCGACCAGCTCGAGATAGTCCTCGAGCGCCTCCAGCGGCGGCATGAAGACGTAGAGCAGTCCGTTGCGCGGCTCGGCGCACAGGGCCGAGCGCGCAATCCAGGCGGCGGATTCAAACTTGCCTGGCACTTTCTGTTCTTGTGCAGAAATCTTTTCTCGGGGAGTCCCCTTGCCATAGCGCGTCTGGTGGGCGATCTCCTGGTGGCGCGACAGCGGCTGGAATTGCTGCATCGGGTCGGGCGCGTGGATCTCGGGCCGATCGGGTTTCGAGACCCAGGGTTGCGAATCGAGCGGCAGCCTGAGCCCCAGCGGCGAGTCCCCGGGCACGAGGTAGCAGCGCTCACGCAGGAACCATGGGCTGGTTTCCCATGCCGAGTTCTCAGACGCGCCTTTTTTTAAGGGCAGGACGTGGCCGACCGCTTTGTCCAGTCCCTGCGAGAAGATCTTGCGCAGGCGCTCGCGCTCGAGCGGATCCTGAAGGCGCGAATCGAAGGGATCGACGTTGGA
>DASQGB010000206.1:0-1996 GCA_035632815.1 Burkholderiales bacterium
CCCGGAGAGTAAACTAAAAGCATGACGATCTACATGCAAACCGCGGCACGGCCGGCGCGCGATCTGCCCGTCACCGAGGCCGAGCGCAAGGCGCGCGTCGAGCTCGCCGCCGCCTACCGCGTCTTCGACATGCTGGGCTGGGTCGAGATGATCTTCAACCACATCACGGTGCGCGTCCCCGGGCCTGCTGTGGCATCTCCCGAATCCTTGCGTTTCCTCATCAATCCTTTCGGGCTGCACTACCGCGAGATCACCGCCTCGAGCCTGGTGCTGATCGACATCGACGGCAACCCGCTGCGCGAGACGCAGTGGCCGGTCAACCGCGCGGGCTTCGTCATCCACTCGGCGATCCACGGCGCGATCGAGAAGGCGCATTGCGTGATGCATACGCACACCACCACCGGCTGCGCCGTGGCCGGGCTGAAGAATGGGCTGTCGCACGACAATTTCTACGGCGCGATGCTGCACGGCCAGGTCGCCTATCACGACTTCGAAGGCATCACGGTCGAGCCGGAAGAGAAGGAACGCTTGCTGCGCGATATCGGCGACAAGCCGGCGGTGATCCTGCGCAACCACGGCCTGCTCGCCTGGGGGCCGAGCGTCCCCGAGGCGTTCCTCCTGCTGTGGACCCTGCAGCGCGCCTGTGACGTGCAGATCGCCTCCAGCGCGGCGGGCGAGATCAATCCCATCCGCCCAGAGGTGTTCGAGCAGACGGTGCGCGAGTCCGGGCCCGGCGAGAAGCGCACCTGCGAGGACGTGTTCGCCGCGATGGTGCGGCTCGTCGAGGCGAAGGATCCTTCTTTCCGTGATTGACGTTTACGTAAACGTAAACTAACCTATCCGGTCGCATGACCGACCTGTCCGACTCGCAGAAGCTGGTCTACAAGGCGAAGCACAAGATCCGCTTCGTCACCGCGGCGAGCCTGTTCGACGGCCACGACGCCTCGATCAACATCATGCGCCGCATCCTGCAGGCTTCGGGCACCGAGGTGATCCACCTCGGCCACAACCGCTCGGTCGACGAGATCGTCACCGCGGCGCTGCACGAGGACGTGCAGGGCATCGCCATCTCGTCCTACCAGGGCGGCCACCTGGAGTTCTTCAAGTACATGATCGATCTCCTGCGCAGCCGCGGCGGCGAGCACATCCAGGTCTTTGGCGGCGGCGGCGGGGTGATCGTGCCGGCCGAGATCAAGGAGCTGCAGGATTACGGTGTCGCGCGCGTCTACTCGCCGGAGGACGGCCAGCGCATGGGGCTGCAGGGCATGATCAACGACATGCTGGCGCGCTGCGACTTCGATCTCGCGCGCTACGCCCCCAAGGAAATCAAGCAGGACGATTTGCGCTCGCTCGCCCAGGTCATTACGGCAATCGAGCTGGGGAAGGCAAAACCGGCTTCTCAGGAACGCGTGATGCCGATCCTCGGCATCACCGGGACGGGCGGCGCGGGCAAGAGCTCGCTCACCGACGAGCTGGTGCGCCGCTTCCGGCTGGATCAAGCCGATGCCTTGAAAATCGCCGTCCTATCAGTGGACCCGACGCGCCGCAAGACCGGCGGTGCGCTGCTCGGCGACCGCATCCGCATGAACGCGATCCACGGCCCGGGCATCTTCATGCGCTCGCTCGCCACGCGCGACACGCGCAGCGAGGTGTCCGCGGCGCTCGGCGACGCCATCGCGGCGTGCAGGACTGCGGGATTCGACCTGGCGATCGTGGAGACCGCGGGCATCGGCCAGGGCGACGCCGCCATCGTGCCGCATGTGGACGCTTCCCTCTATGTGATGACGCCCGAGTTCGGCGCCGCCAGCCAGCTCGAGAAGATCGACATGCTCGATTTCGCCGACTTCGTGGCGATCAACAAGTTCGACCGCAAGGGGGCCGAGGACGCGCTGCGCGACGTGCGCAAGCAGGTGCAGAGGAACCGCGAGGCATTCAGGACCCCGCCCGAGGAGATGCCGGTCTTCGGCACCGTCGCCGCGCGCTTCAACGACGACGG
>DASQGB010000207.1:0-2690 GCA_035632815.1 Burkholderiales bacterium
GGACGCGACCACGGCCAACATCGATCCGTTCTTCGAAGAAACCACGATCATCCTGACTTGCGACGTGCTGGAGCCGGGCGACGGCAAGGCCTACGACCGCGACCCGCGCTCGATCGCCAAGCGCGCCGAGGCCTACCTGAAGTCGACCGGCTTGGGCGACACCGCCTACTTCGGCCCCGAGCCGGAGTTCTTCATCTTCGACGGCGTCACCTGGAACATCGACATGCAGGGCTGCTTCGTCAAGATCAAGTCGGAAGAAGCGCCCTGGTCGACCGGCATCGACTACGAGTCGGGCAACATGGCGCACCGCGCCCCGGTGAAGGGCGGCTACTTCCCGGTGCCGCCGATCGACACGCTGAACGACATTCGCAACGCGATGGTGCTCGCGCTCGAGCAGCAGGGCGTGGAGTGCGAAGTGCACCACCACGAGGTGGCGGCGGCCGGCCAGTGCGAAATCGGCACGCGCTTCGCGCCGCTGGTGCAGCGCGCTGACTGGATGCAGATCCTGAAGTACACCGTCTGGAACGTCGCGCATTCCTACGGCAAGACGGCGACCTTCATGCCGAAGCCCGTGGTCGGCGACAACGGCTCGGGCATGCACGTCCACCAGTCGGTGTGGAAGGGCGGCAAGAATCTCTTCGCCGGCAACGGCTACTCCGGGTTGTCCGAGTTCGCGCTGCACTACATCGGCGGCATCATTCGCCACGCCAAGGCGCTGAACGCCATCACCAATCCAGGCACCAACTCATACAAGCGCCTGGTGCCGGGCTTCGAAGCGCCGATCAACCTCGCGTACTCGGCGCGCAATCGGTCCGCGGCCTGCCGCATTCCGTTCGTCAACAGCCCCAGCGGGCGGCGAGTCGAGGTGCGCTTCCCCGACCCGACCACCAACCCCTACCTCGCGTTCTCCGCGATGCTGATGGCGGGCCTCGACGGCGTGCAGAACAAGATCCACCCCGGCGACCCGGTCGACAAGAACCTGTATGACCTGCCGCCCGAGGAGGCGAAGAAGGTGCCGAACGTCTGCGCTTCGCTGGAGGAAGCGCTCGAGAACCTGCAGGACGACCATGCCTTCCTGACTCGCGGCGGCGTGTTCTCCGACGATTTCCTCGAGTCCTACATCGTGCTCAAGGAAGAAGAGCTGCAGCGCTTCCGCATGACCACGCATCCGGTCGAGTTCGACATGTACTACGCTTCCTGAGCGTTTCGAGTTGCAAGGGTAGGGGCGGCGCTCGGCCGCCCCTTTTTCTTTTATTTGATAGACTTAGCTGCATGCAAGCCCTGCGGGCGCTGCTCCTGCTCGGCGGTCCGCTTCTCATCCTGTGGGCCGCGCCGGTGCACGCCCAGGTTACCGAGATCTACAAGTGCATCGACCCCAACGGCCGGCCGCTGTACACGAGCGACAAGCGTGACACCACGGGCAAGAAATGCGAGATCGTCTCGCGCCAGGTGAACGTGGCGCCAAGCCAGGCGCCGGCGCCGCGGCGGCCCGCCACTTTTCCGCGCGAGTCGGCTAACGACCGCAGCGGCGCGATGGCGCGCCAGCGCACGATCCTCGAGCAGGAGCTCGCCACCGAGAGCCAGCTGCTAGACAAGGCGCGGCAGGAGCTCGCGGCGCAGGAGGCGACCCGCAGCGGCGACGAGCGCAACTACGCGCGCGTGCTGGAGCGTCTGCAACCCTACAAGGACAACGTCGAAACGCACGAGAAGAACATCGAGGCGCTCAGGCGCGAGCTGGGCAACACCAAATAAGTGCCCGCGTTTTCCGGCCTGGATCTGCTTGCCACGGCAGTGGTGGCGCTCGATGACGATTTCGTGGTGCGTTATGCCAACCCGGCGGCCGAGAACCTGCTCGCCACCGGCGCGAGGAGCCTGCTCGGCCTGCCCTTCCTGCTGCTTTTCTCGGAAGGGGAGGGACTCGAAACAACCCTCCGCGAGGCGCGCGCCACGCATTGGGACTACACCGCGCAGAACGTCACCTACGCGCGCGCCGGGCGCGACCCCGAGCGGCTCTCCTGCGTGGTCACGCGTATCGATGCCGGGGAGCTTGCGCTGCTCGCGGAACTGCGGCCGATCGAGCAGCAGCTGCGCCAGGCGCGCGAGGAGCGGCTGCTGTCGGAGCAGCAGTCGACCCGCGAGCTGATCCGCAACCTCGCGCACGAGATCAAGAACCCCCTCGGCGGGCTGCGCGGCTCGGCGCAGCTGCTCGAGCGCGAGCTCGACAAGCCGGAGCTGCGTGAATATACGCAGGTCATCATCAAGGAAGCGGATCGGCTGCAGGCGCTGATGGACCGCATGCTCACGCCGCACCGCGCGCCCCAGATAGAGGCATTCAGCGTGCATGAAGTCCTGGAACGGGTCAGGAGCCTGGTCAAAGCCGAGTTCGGCACCGACATCGAGCGCGACTACGACCCGAGCCTCCCCGAGATGCTCGGCGACCGCGAGCAGCTGATCCAGGGGGTGCTCAACATCGCCCGCAATGCCGCGCAGGGTGGCAGTAGAAATGTGAAGTTCAAGACCAGAGCATTACGGCAGGTGACCATCCTGCGGCAGCGCTGCAGGCTGGCATTAGAATTGCAAGTGGTCGACGACGGCCCGGGCGTGCCGGAGGAGATCCAGGATCGGATCTTCAATCCGCTCGTTTCCGGGAGGGAAGGCGGCACTGGCTTGGGACTTTCGCTCGCGCAGAC
>DASQGB010000208.1:0-12552 GCA_035632815.1 Burkholderiales bacterium
CACCAGAAGCCATTCGCCGGCCCTGAGCTTGCCCTGCTCGACCAGCATGTCGTGCACCACCATGAAGGTGATCGGCACCGCCGCCGCTTCCTCCCACGACAGCCCCTGGGGGACGGGGATCGCGTCCTTCGCATCCATCAGCGCGTACTCGGCGAACGCCCCCGGCAGGCGGCCCATGACGCGCTCGCCGCTGCCGACGACCTCCCCGGCGCCGTCGGTGCCGGCGGGCTTGGCCGCACCGGGCTTGGTCAGGCCCAGGCCGCGGATGAACTCGCCCCGGTTCAAGCTCGCGGCACGCACCCGCACGAGGAGCTTGCCGTCGCTGGCGCGCGGGGTGTCGATTTCGCGCAACTCCAGGCTGTTCACGGCCGCGCCGGATGTGATGAAATAGGCTTTCATGGCGCGATTCTATCTTTCATGTAACCCGGCGCCGCTATATTGAATTCCCCACAACCTTTCCCACCACCCAGGGAGCTGACATGAAAAAACTAATCGGATTGCTGGTGATCGGCCTGGCGCTCGCGCTGCCGCAGGCCTACGCGGGCATGATTGCCACTGACGCGGCGCAGGCGCAGGACGAGCGCAGCCGCGTCAAGGCGATGCTCGAGCGCCCGGAGGTCATCCAGGAGCTGCAGAAGATGGGGGTCCCGCCGGCGCAGGCGGCTGCGCGGGTGGAGGCGATGAACGACGCCGAGGTGCGTCAGATCGCCGGCCGGCTGGACGCGCTTCCGGCGGGCGGGCAGATGAGCAACCAGAACCTGCTGCTGCTCATCATCATCATCCTGCTGATAGTCATTATTCTTTAAGCGGCCAGTTCGGCTCTAGGCCGCGAGATTCACGCGGCCAGTTCGACCGGTTCGGCGCGATCGTTCGCGGTCTGCAGCCGGACCGGGCGCCGCCACACGCGGCGCACGTACTCGAGCACCTTCTTCGCGCGCGCGGCGTCCAGGCCGCGGCCGTCGCTCGCGTGGTCGTGCCGCAGCACCAGGCTGCCGTCGCTCTTCAGCTCGGTGACGGCGACGCGCGGCGCGCCGAAGTTGAACTTGGGCGCGAGGATCGCCTCGCGCACCGCCTCGAGGTCGCGGCTGGCGACGCGGATCTCGTCGCCCGGGCGCGTCTCGTACACGAACAGGCCCGATTTCTCGGCCAGCTCGCGGTCGAGCCAGTTGCGGATGAAGCCGAAATCGTCCTCGTCGCGCCGCACCTGGTAGGCGCAGTCGAGGCCCTGCTTCTCGACGATGTGCTCCCAGATGCTGAAGCCCAGGTGGTAGGGATTGATGGCGAGCGCGGTCTGCTCGCCGCTCGCGTAGGGCCGCACGACGTCGGAATGGGACTTGATCGCCGACAGGTACAGCGGCTGCGGCAGGAAATCGGCCTCGCGCAGCAGGCGCGCGTGCCAGTACGAGGCCCAGCCCTCGTTCATGATCTGGCAGGCGAACACCGGGTAGAAGTACAGCGACTCGGCGCGCACGGCGAGGAAGATGTCGCGCTCCCATTGCTCGAGCTCGGGGCCGTAGGTGGCGATGAACCACAGCAGGTCGTACTCGGGGTAGGGCGGGATCTGCGTGCGCAGCGGCCCGAGCGGCAGGTCGATCTGCTGCTGCGCGCCGGGCAGCGAGCGGAAGCGCTTCTGGAATTGCGTTTCCCTGGAAAGGGGCTTCTCCGCCACGAACTCGGCATACGGCTGCCGGTGCAGCTCGCCGGCGATGTCGACGTGCGACTCGAGCGCGAGCGCGGCGTCGAGAACCGCCTCGACACGCTCCAGGCCGGCCGACTCGATCGCCAGCTGGATGCGGTGCGCGTGCGCCGCCGCCTTCTCGACGATGTTGCCTCCCGACATCGTGTGGAAGCGGGCGAACAGCTGGTTGTTCTTGGCGAAATCGGCGTGCCCGAGCACGTGCGCCGTGACCAGCGTGTTCTCGGCGAGCGAGTTGCCGTCCATGAGATAGGCGCGGCAGGGGTCGCCCGGGAACATGACCTCGAAGATCTTCGAGTTGCCCATGCTCTGGCGCACCAGCTGGTGGATGTAGCGCACGCCGAAGGACCAGTGCGGCATGCGGATCGGCAGCCCGTAGACCGCGATCTCCGTCATCAGGCTCGCCGGCGCGAGCTCGAACTCCACCGGGTAGTGGTCCAGGCCCAGGCGCCGCGCCAGCGACTCGATGCCCTGGGCGTAGTGCTCGAGCTCACTCATGGCTGTTTTCTTTGAAAAATTCCCTGATCGCGCGCCACACGTCCTCCTGCGAGCCGAGGTGGCTGGTGCCGACGCCCAGACCGCCCGCTTTGAGCGCGGCGAAGATCTCGGCGAGCTGCGTGTCGCGCGGGCGGAAGGTGGCGACGCCGCCGGTTTCGACATAGCCGGCGTAGTTCACCTGCACGGCAAGCTCGCGCAACGCGCCCTTCGCCTCCTCGCGGTCCTCGGCGGCGTTCTCGCCGTCGGAGGCGTAGAAGAAGTACACGTTGTAGCGGCCCGGATCGTAGCGCGTGCGCATCACGTCGAGCGCGAGGCGCGCCACGCTCGAGGTCACCGTGCCGCCGCTCGAGGAGGCCTCGAAGAACTGGCTTTCCTCGAACTCCCAGGCCTGCGCGGCATGGGCGAGGAACACCGTTTCGACCTTGGCGTACTGGCGGCGGATGCCCTGCAGCGCGAAAAAGAAGAACTGCTTGGCGAGGCGCCGCTGCGCCTCGTCCATGCTGCCGGAGACATCGAGCGCGAAGATCACCGCGGCGTTGGTGGCCGGGGTGGCGCGGCGCACGAGCTGGCGAAAGCGCAGGTCGTCGTTGGTGAATGCAACCGGATTGGCCTGGACGGCGCGGCGCTTTACCGCCTCTTTCAGCGTGCGGCGGCGGTCGAGGCGCGCGCGCGCGCCGCGCTTGTCCCAGCCTTCGCGCACGTAGTCGGGATCGTTCATGACGCTGGAGCGCTTGGGCTTGAGCTCCGGAAGCTTCAGCTCCTCCCACAGCCAGTCGACGATCTCGTCGATCTTCAGCTCCACCACGAAGCGGATCTCGCCGTCCTTGGTGCCGCCTGCCTGCGCCGCGGCTTCGCCTTCCTCGCGGCCAGGCTGCAGCACCTCGCCGGGCTCGCCGCGGCCCTGCCCGGCGCCCAGCCGGGTGCTCGCCTCGGCAAGGCGCAGCCGCGAGTGCTCGAGGAACTTCACCGGCACCATCACCGTCTTGTTGCCCGGGCGGCTCATCAGGTCGGCGCCGGCCAGCAGCTCGGGCAGGCTCTCCTTCACCGCCTCGCGCACCTTCTGGTTGTGCCTCAGCCAGTCGCGCGCCCCGCGCGAGAAGAGCTCGTACCAGGGCGTCAATGCTGCAATTCGAATCATTCCTGGGCCAGAAGCGTCGTCACGTAATTCAATGCTTCCCTTGCGCTGTGCTGGTCGTAGCCGTACTCGTCGACCAGGCGCTTCTCCACCACCGAGATCTTGTGCCGCGTCTCGTCGTCGGGCCGCGCCGAGGAGCTCACCAGGCGCAGCACGTCGCGGCGCTGCTCGAAGAGATACTGCTCGACCGCGTCGTGCAGCGGCGCGTGGCTGTCGAGCGTGAACTTCTCGCCGCGCTTGTAGGCGCCCATCGCCTTCCTCACCACTTCCTGGCGGAACGACAGCTTGCCGGACTCCGAGATGCGGATCTTCTCCTCGACCGAGCGCAGGAAGCGCTCGTCGGGCTTGCGGTCCTCGCTGGTGATGGGGTCGCGGAGGGTGCGGTTGTCGAGCGAGGCCTCGACCTCGTCGAGGTACTTGTCGAGCAGCTGCTGCGCCTCGGCTTCGAAGGACACGAACAGCGCCTTGTGCACGTCCTCCTTCACCCAGCGGTTGTAGAAGTCCTTGCGCACCGCGACCAGGAAGTCGACCCACTTCCTCTTCTTCTTGCCGTCCATGCGCACGTCGGACTCTATGGAGTCCTTCAGCGCGATCAGCACCTCCATGGTGGTCAGGCTGCGCGCCTGCGACTGGATGATGGCGTTCGACAGCGCGTTGATCACGAAGCGCGGCGACACGCCCGACAGGCCCTCGTCGGGGTTGCGTGCGCGGATCTTCTCGATCTCGCTCTGCGGCACGCCTTCGACGTCCTCGCCGGCGAACAGGCGCACCTTCTTCGCGTTCTCCGCCTCGCGCTCGTCGCCTTCCTGCAGCCGGGTCAGCACCGAGAACACCGCCGCCACGTCGAGCGCGTGCGGGTCGAGGTGCACCTCGCGGAACGCCTGCGTCGACGAGGTCAGCTTCTTGTAGATGCGCGCCTCCTGCTTGTAGTCCAGGGTGTAAGGCACCTGGATGATGACCATGCGGTCGAGCAGCGCCTCGTTCTCCGGCTCCTGCAGGAACTTGCGGAACTCGGCGAGGTTGGTGTGCGCGATGATGGTCTCGTCGAGATGGATCAGGGGAAAGCGCGACACCTTGACGTTCTTCTCCTGCGTCAGCGTCAGAAGCAGATACAGGAACTCGCGCTTGACCTTGAGGATCTCGATCATCTCGAGCATGCCGCGGCTCGCCGCGAACACCGAGCCCGACCAGGACCAGGCGCGCGGATCGCCCTCGTCGCCGTACTCGGAGACCTTCGACAGGTCGACCGAGCCGACCAGGTCGGCGATGTCGGCAGTGCTTGGGTCGTGCGGCGCGTAGGTGCCCACGCCGACGCGCCCGGCCTCGGACAGGAACATGCGCTCGACCGGCATCTGCATGAAGTCGCCGGAGAACTCGTGGGCGAGGCGGCTGACGCAGTACGGGCACAGCTCGCCGCTGACGTCGACGCCGTAGCTCGAGCGGAACTGCGCGCGCAGGGTATGCGGGACCAGGTGCAGCGGCGACTCGTGCACCGGGCAGCCGTGGATGGCGTAGATCGCCCCGGCGTCGGTATGGCTATATTCCTCCAGGCCGCGCTTGAGCAGGATCACCATGCTCGACTTGCCCCCCGAGGGGGGTCCCAGCAGCAGCAGGAGGCGCCTGCCGACTTCGGAGCCGGCGGCGGCAGCCTTGAAGTAGTCGACGACTCGCTCTATCGTGTCGTTGATACCGTAAAGCTCGTCCTCGAACAGTTGACAGCGCAAGCGACCATTTGGGTCATCGAAGCCCTCGGCGCGCATCATGTCCCAGATGTACTGATGGCTGCTGCGCGCTATCCCCTGCGGATCGGCGGGAAAAACGCTGTCGAGGAAGCCGGCGAAATTTCCGCTCCAGCGGGCTGCGCGGTGCTCCTTGCTGAACTCGGCCAGGGAGCGGATCAGACTGGACCGCCGCTCGCCGCGATCGTCGAAGCCTGGTACCGGACTGTTCATGGCGCCACCTCTTCTAATAGGCTACATTCCCTCTGATACCTTAGATCACGAGTTAGTGCCTGCCATCCATCGCGAAATGCAAGCTTCGAGCCCTCCATCGGGTCTACGCCGCGACAGCTGTTGTCATAAACGTTCGTTCTCGTTCGATAGTTGACCAGCGCGTCGTAATCCAATGACGCTAGAATCCGCGCAACGATCCTCCACATGCTGAAAGAGATACTCGGAGTCGCCGACGATCCGCCCGCCCAGCGGCGCTGGTTCCACGACGAGTATTTCGATCTGTTCGTCTGGCAGGCCGAAGGCGAGCTCACGCTGTTCCAGCTGTGCTACGGCGTCGATTCGAGCGAGCGCGCGCTGGTCTGGGACAGGCAGCGCGGGTTTTTCCACGACGGCGGCGCGGCCGAGTCGGCCGACTTCGTCACGCGCTTCGACGATGCCGCCGCGGCGCTGCCCGAGGAAGTGCGCCGCACGGTGCGCGAGAAGGTGCACGAGTTCGCCGGGCGCCGCCTCCAGGTGCTTTCGCGCCGCAAGACCTTCCGTCGCGCGCCCTGGCAGGGCTAGCCGCCGCTGTAGAGGATCGGTGACAACGATTTCCTGACGTACGCGGGAGGCAGCCATGAAGGCAGAGCTCAGCTTGCTGCTGTGGTCGGTCGCGCTGGCGTTCGCGCAGATGCTGGTCGCGGTAAGCGGCGCCACCGCGCAGGTCGGGCTGCCGATGCTCGCGGGCAACCGCGAAAACCAGCCCCCGCTCGCCGGCTGGGCGAGGCGCGCGCAGCGCGCGCATCAAAACATGCTGGAAAACCTGCTGCTGTTCGCCGCGCTAATACTGATAGCAGTTGTTTCCCAAAAAACGAACTCCATGACGTTGCTAGGCGCGCAGCTCTTCTTCTGGGCGCGCCTCGCCTACGCCGTGATCTACGTCGCCGGCATCCCCTGGCTGCGCACCGCCGCGTGGTTCGTCTCGGTGATCGGCCTTGCCCTCATTTTTTTCCAGCTCCTATAGGAGAACGGCGCTCAGCGCACCAGCTGGTTGATCTCGATGATCGGCAGCAGTATGGCGAGCACGATGAGCAGCACCACCGTGCCCATCACCAGGATCATCACCGGCTCGAGCAGCGTGAGAAACACCGCCAGACGCCGCTCGAGCGCCTGGGTCTCGAGGCGCGCCGCGCGCTCGAGCATCTGCTCGAGCTTGCCGCTCACCTCGCCGCTCGCCACGAGGTGGACCAGCAGCGGCGGAAAGGCGCGCGTTTCGCCGAGCGCGCGGGCGAGGCTCATGCCTTCGCCGACCCGCTCGATCGCGCGCTCGACGGCCTCCCGCATCACCATGTTGCCCATCGCCCGCGCGCCGGATGCCAGCGCGGCGAGCAGAGGCACGCCGCCGCCGACAAGAATGGCGAGCGTACTGGCGAAGCGCGAAGTGTCTACCCCGCGGACCAGCGGCCCGAGCCAGGGCAGGCGCAGCAACAGCGCGTGCCAGCGGCGCCTGGGCGCAGGGCGGCGCAGCGCCACATGCACTGCCGTACTTAGCGCAGCAAAGGCCAAGAGCAGATAAGGCCACGCGCCGCGCAGGAACTCGCTCAGCCCGATCAGGGCGCGCGTCAGCAAAGGCAGGCCCTGGCGCGACTGCTCGAACACCTGCACCACCTGGGGCACGACATACACCAGCAGGCCGGCAACGATGGCGATGGCCACGACTGCGACGAGGGTCGGGTAGAGCAACGCGAGGCTGGTTTTCTGCCGCAATGCCTGGCGCGCGTCGAGGTAGTCGGCAAGATGCGCGAGCACGGTCGGCAGCGCGCCCGATTGCTCGCCGCCGTGCGCGAGCGCCCGGTAGAACTCGGGAAAGCTTTTGGGATAGCTGCCCAGCGCGCCGGCAAAGGAGGCGCCGGCCATGATCTCGGCCTTGACCCCGGCAAGTACCTCGCGCGTCAGGGGAACGGCAGCCTCCTCGATCAGCGCCGCAAGCGCCTGCTCCATCGTCAGGCCGGAGGCGAGCAGCGTCGCCATCTGCCTCGTGAGGAGGCTCAGCTCGGCCGCCGAAATAGCCCGCGCCCAGGTATGAACAACAGATTTATCAACCGTTGAAGGCAGTAACCCGCGGGCGCGCAATTGCGCCCGCGCGTGGCGCGGCGTATCGGCCTGCACTACCCCGGAAACGGCGCGGCCGGCGGAGTCGAGCGCCTGGTAGCGGAAGGCTTCCATGCGCGGACTTTTCCTATTCCCGCGTCACGCGGACCGCTTCTTCCAGGCTGATCACGCCCGCCGCGGCCCAGCGCATGCCATCGTCGCGCAACGATTTCATGCCGCGGGCGACGACGTGCTCGCGCAGCGCCTGCTCCGAGGCGCGATCGTGGATCAGGCTGCGCAGATCCTCGTCCACCGTCAGCAGCTCGTAGATGCCGGTGCGGCCGCGGTAGCCGGTGCGGTTGCAGGCGGCGCAGCCCACCGCGGAGTAGTACGCTTTGTTTTCCTGAATGACGGGTTTGCGGCATTCGAGGCACAGGCGCCGCACCAGGCGCTGCGCGCCGACGCCGATCAGGCTGGAGGCGAGCAGGAATGGCTCGACCCCCATGTCCACCAGCCGGGTGACCGCGCTTACCGCGTCGTTGGTATGCAGCGTCGCGAACACCAGGTGACCGGTCAGGCTCGCCTGCACCGCGATCTGGGCGGTCTCCAGGTCGCGGATCTCGCCGATCATGACGACATCGGGGTCCTGGCGCAGGATGGTGCGCAGCGCGCGCGCGAAGCTCATGTCGATGCGCGGGTTGATCGGCGTCTGGCTGATGCCGTCGAGGTCGTACTCGATCGGGTCCTCGACCGTCATGATGTTGAGCGCCGCGGTATCGAGGCGCGAAAGCGCCGCGTAGAGCGTGGTCGTCTTTCCGGAGCCGGTCGGACCGGTGACCAGCACGATGCCGTGCGGCTCCTTGATCAACCGGTCCATGTGCGCGAGCGTTGCGGCATCCATGCCGAGCTGCGTGAGATCGAGCCGCCCGGCCTGCTTGTCGAGGAGGCGCAGCACCACGCGCTCGCCGTGCCCGGTCGGGATGGTCGACACGCGCACGTCGACGGGCTTGCCGGCCACGCGCAGCGCGATGCGGCCGTCCTGCGGCAGGCGCTTCTCGGCGATGTCGAGCTGCGCCATGATTTTGAGGCGCGACACGATCGCGCCGTGCAGCGCGCGTGCCGGCTCGATCAGGTCGCGCAGCGTGCCGTCGATGCGAAGGCGTACCACCGAGCGGGTCTCGAAGGCCTCGAAATGGATATCCGAGGCGCCTTCGCGCAGCGCCTGGGTCAGGAGCGCGTTGATGAGGCGGATCACCGGCGCGTCGTCCTGGCTGTCGAGGAGATCCGCGATTTTCGGGATCTCCTGCAAGAGGCGCGACAGGTCCACGTCCTGCGACAGGTCGTCGGCGAGCGCCGCCGCGCCGGCGCCGTTGTAGGCCGTGGCGATGAGCTCGTCGAACTCCTCTGCGGCGACGCGCCGCGCGCGCAGCGGCACCCCGAGCGTGCGCCGCAACTCGGCGAGCGCGCCCGCGCGGGCGTCCGGGCGCACCGCGACCTCGGTGCAATCGCCGTCGACGGCGACGACGACGACGCCGTTGGACTTCGCGAACGCGTACGGAATCATTGGAGCAGCTGCGAGGGGTAGGGCGTCGGCGCCTCCGCCGGCGCGGCTTTCCGCGGCGGCAGGCTGGGCGCTTCCATGTCGGGCAGCGGCGGGCTGGAAGGCGGTTTCGCCTTGTACTGCTCGCCGAGGACGTAGTCGTAACGCGAGCCCGTGAGCGAGTCGGCGCTCTGTGCGTCGCGCAGCACCGTCGGGCGCAGAAACACCATCAGATTGGTCTTGGCGCGCGAGCGCGTCTTGTACGTGAAGAGCGCCCCGAGCACCGGTATGTCACCGAGCAGCGGCACCTTCTCGACGCCGTCGCGCACCGAATCCTGGATCAGGCCGCCGATCACCACGATCTGCCCGTCGTCGACCAGGACCATCGACTCGACCGCGCGCTTGTTGGTGATTACGCCGGCGGGGTTGGTGCTGTCCTGGACGCTGGACACTTCCTGGTAGATCTGCAGCCTGACCGTGCCGCCCTCGGAGATCTGCGGCTTCACGCGCAGCGTGAGGCCGACATCGCGCCGCTCGACCGTCTGGAACGGGGTCGGCGTCGTTGCCCCGCCCGAGAGCGCGTATTGGCCGGTGATGAACGGCACGTTCTGGCCGATGACGATCCTCGCTTCCTCGTTGTCGAGGGTCAGCAGCGTCGGCGTCGACAGGATGTTGGCGTTGCTGTCGGTTTCCAGCGCCCGCACCAACACGCCGAGGTTGAGGACCTCGCCGACGCCGGGGATTGTCACTGTGCCCCTGATCACGCCGATGTTGAGGCCGCGGCCGGCCGAGCCGGGGTTTGCCACGATGCCCAGGATGTTCTGGCCGGGTCCGCCGAAGTTGGTGCCGCCGAAACCGCGGGTCCGGCTGCTTTCTGCGCCGCTCAGGTCCTGCCACTGGACGCCGAACTCGGCGGCCTTGTCGGCGGTGATCTCCGCGATCAGCGCCTCCACGTGCACCTGCGCCCGCCGCACGTCGAGCTTGTCCAGCGCCGCACGCAGGTTGTTGTAGATCGTATCGGGCGCGTTGATGAGGATCGAGTTGGTGGCCGGATCGGCCTGGATCATGCCGCTCGACAGCGCAACGGCCTGAGGTCCGGGCAGGGCGGGCAGGGCTGGCGCCGTGCCGGGCGCAGGGGCGGCCGCAGACGTTGCGGCCAGAGGAAGGGTCATGGGCCGGGGCGCCGCCGCGGGAACGCTCTCTCCAAGGTAGATCGCGCGCAGGGTCTCGGCCACCTTCAGCGCTTCGGCGTTCTTCAGATACACCACGTGCAGGTTGCCCGCAGCGCTGGTCGGCGAATCGAGCATCGCGACAAGATTGCGCAGCCGGGCGATGCGCGACGGGTTGTCCGCGCGTGCGACCAGGCTGTTGGAGCGCGCGTCCGCCACCACGCTGAGGCGCTGCGAGAGGTCCGGCCCGGCCGCGCCCGCTGCCTGCGGGGCGTCGGCGAACAGGCGATTGACCATCAGCGCGACATCGAGCGCCGAGGCATGCTGCAGCGGGATCACCACCGGGTCGGTGCCGCCGGGCTGGTCGATCGAGTCGATGATCCTGGCGATGCGCTGCAGATTGCCGGCGTAGTCCGTAATCACGAGAGTGTTGGTCGCCGGATAGACGGTGATGGGATTTGCGGGCGCGATGAGCGGGCGCAGGACCGGCAGCAGCTGTGCCGCGGATTCGTACTTGAGGGTGAACACCTGGGTCTGGATCTCGCCTGCAGCTGCTCTGTCGCCTGCTCCGCGTGGCCGCTCGCTCGGGCCGATGGTGCGGCCCGGGTGGAGCCTCGCGTCGGCCTCCGGAATTATCCTGACCATGCCGCGGTCCTCGACCGCGGCGTAGCCCTGCAGCCGCAGCGCCGCGAGGAACACCTCGTACACCTGCGCGCGCGGCACCGGCCGCGCCGACACGATGTTGATGGTGCCCTTTACACGCGGATCGACCACGAAGTTCTTGCCGGTGATCTCGCTCACCGCCTTCACCACGCCTTCGATATCGGCGTTGACGAAGTTGAGCGTCACCGTATCGGGGTCGGGAGCCTGCGCCGGGGCCTGACTCATCAGCGCCGCCAGGAAGACCGAAATCAAGGCGGCGCGAAGCTTCATTTGCCGCTCTTCTGCGGCCAGGCGAGCGTCTCGCGCGCGCCGTTTCGTTCCAGGACGATGTGATCCACGTGGACCTCCGCAAGCCGCAGGCCAGGCTCGACGTCTTCACCTTGCAGCACCGCGACGGTTTTCTTCGCATCCAGCCGCAGCACCGCGTGCCCGCGCCGGCCGCCCGATGCGGCCACTACGCCCATCAGGCGCACCGCGCTTGAAGCCGCGGCCGCGGCGCCCGGGCCTTGGTTCACGTTGCCGAACAGCCCGCTGGCGGACGACGTGCGGCTTGCCATCTCGGCTGCGGCCGGAGCGCGCGCCGCCGCAGGCGGCGCGAGCCACGCCCAGCTCCAGTACGCGAGCACCACGCCGAGCAGCGCCAGCGAGGCGAGAGTTGCGAGGGATGCGGCTTTCTTCAAACGCTTAGCGCCCGCCTCATGAAGCAGATTCCAAAGGGGGCATAATGCCCCGTATGTGCGGTCACGTACAGGATTTCCACGCATTCAACTGCTTTCAGGGCGAAATGCGACTGCCGTACCGGCGCCATGGCTTCACGTTGCTCGAAGTGATGGTGGTGGTCGTGATCCTCGGTATCCTCGCGGCACTGGTCGTGCCGAAGATCATCAGCCGGCCGGACGAGGCGCGGGCCATCGCCGCAAGACAGGACATCGCGAGCCTGATGCAGGCGCTCAAGCTCTATCGCCTCGACAACCAGCGCTATCCCACCACCGAGCAGGGGCTGCAGGCGCTGGTCGCGCGGCCGACTTCGGCGCCGCTCCCGCCCAACTGGAAGGCCGGCGGCTATATCGAGCGCCTGCCGAAGGATCCCTGGGGAAATCCCTACCGCTACCTCAATCCAGGCGTCAACGGCGAGCTCGACGTTTACAGCACGGGCGCCGACGGCGCTCCCGGCGGTGAAGGCAACGATGCCGATATCGGTTCCTGGAGTCTTTAGCCGCCGCGGTCTTACGCCGGCGCACGGGTGCGGCTTCACTCCGCCGCACGAGTGCGGCTTCACTCTCATGGAGCTGCTGGTCGTGCTGCTGGTCATGGGACTCGCCGCCGGACTGGTCGGCGCGATTGCCTACCCGGACGATCGCGCGATGCTGCGCGTCGAGGCCGAGCGCCTCGCGCAACTGCTGGATGTCGCCGCCGTGGAATCGCGTCTCACGGGAAAACCCCTCGCCTGGACGAGCGACGGCGCGCAATACCGCTTCTGGCGCTGGCGCGACGACACCGGCTGGTCCGAAGCGCGCGACGATTCCCTGCGCGCGCGCAGCTTGCGCTCGGGAATGACGATCTCGGACCTGCGTATCGAGGCCATGCCGCCGCCGGGGGGCATGCGCCTCGAATTCGGACCCCACGGTTCGCTCGCGTACGATTTCCAGATGTCGCTGGGGGCAGCGCGTTACGCCATCGCCGCCTCGCCGCTTGGCGAGGTGCGGATCCATGCGCCACGCTAGGCGCTCGCGCGGGTTTACGCTGGTCGAGGTGCTGGTCGCGCTTGCCATCGTGTCGATCGCGCTGCTGGCTGCGCTGCGCGCCGCCGGCCAGGGAACGAACGCGGT
>DASQGB010000209.1:0-3494 GCA_035632815.1 Burkholderiales bacterium
CGCTCGAGCTGCGCCTTGGACAGGCCGGAGAAGAACCGCGCCTGTCCTAGGACGCGCGCGGCGTCAACCGGTTTTTCTCTGTTTTCCAACAATTTGCTTGAACTTCGCGAGCTCGTCTTCCTTCATGAAGACGGTGTGCTCCTTGCCGGGATAGACGCGGCTGCGCACGTCGTCGCGGTAGTCGCTGAGTCCCTTCTCGATGATCGGCACCAGGTCGACGTAGATCTTCGAGTGCCGCGGCACGTGCGCCTCGTAGAGGTGGAACAGATCCGAGCCGATGATGTGCACACCGTGCGCGCGGTTGCCCGCGCCGAGCGAGATCACCGGCACCGGCAGCGTCTGCGCCAGGTATTCGCACACCTCCGAGGTGGTCACCTCGCACATGATCGAGAAGCAGCCGGCGTCGACCATCGCCCAGGCGTCGTCGACCAGCTCCTTGGCGCGGTCGGCGGTCTTGCCCTGGGCGAAGAAGCCGCCGAGCTGCGGCATGCGCATCGGCGTGATGCCGATGTGGCCCTGCACCGGGATGCCGGCCTTGACGATCGCCTCGATGTACTTGGCGTGGTGCTGGTTGCCCTCGCACTTCATCACCTCGGCGCCGCCCTGCGACACGTACTTCGCGGCGTTGTCGACCGCCTGCTGCGCGGAGAGGTGGAAGCTCATGTAGGGCATGTCGACCATGCGCAGGCCGTATTTCGAGCCGCGCTTGACCGCCTGCGCCATGAACATCACCTCCTCGAACGATACCGAGGTGGTGTCCTCGTGGCCGAACAGCACCATGCCGCCGGTGTCGGACACGCACAGGATGTCGATGCCGACGCGGTCGGCGATGATCGCGGTCTCGTAGTCGTACACGGCGAGCTGGACGATCGGCTCGCCTTTTTTCATTTTGTCCACCAGCGACGGGATGGTGACCTTCTTGCGCGCGGGCTGCGCCGCGGCAGGCTTTTGCTCGGCCATGTCTATGTTTCCTCCTCTAAGGAATTGCTTGGATAGCAAGACGGCCGCGAGAAAGCAAGTGTTTCAGTGGGAAACGTTTTTTCTCGAGCGCTTCAGTCCCCACTGCCGGCGGCGCATCCACAATGCTTTTCGGCCGATGCCCAGCATGCGCGCGAGCTGGATCTCGCTGTAGGAATCCTGGAAGCGCTCGATCACCTCGCGGATGTACTCCTCGATCGCGAGCGGCCGGGCGCCGCGGACCATGCGCCGGTCGTTCAGCGCGCGCGCGATGGCGCGCAGGAACTCGTCGTTGTTGAAAGGCTTGATGACGTAGTCGTTGGCGCCCGCCCGCAGGGCGTCGATGGCGCTTTCCATCGACGAGTAGCTGGTGATCATGATGATCGGCAGCCGGGGACGGCGGGCGCGCACGCCGGCGATGACGTCGAGCCCGGTGCCGTCCGGCAGCTTGAGATCCGTGACGACCAGATCCAGCTCGCCTGCTTCGACAAGACTTATTCCTTCTTTCTTCGTCCCCGCGCGCTTGACTGCATATCCCTCGCGCTCGAGCAGCATGCCGATGACCTCGGACAGTCCGGGGTCGTCGTCGACGACGAGGATGCGTTCGCTCATGTCGGAAGAACTATCTCAAAACGCGCGCCGCCGCGCGGGTCGTTCGCGGCCTGGATGCTGCCTCCCATTTCCTGCACGATCTCGTAGCTGATGGCGAGGCCCAGCCCGGTGCCTTCGCCCGGCTGCTTGGTGGTGAAGAACGGGTCGAACACGCGGCCGAGGTGCTCCGCGGGGATTCCCGGACCGCTGTCGCGGATCGAGAGCGCCACCTCGGCGCCGTTGGGACGGGCGCGCGCCTCGATGCTGCCCGCGCCCTGCATCGCCTGGGCGGCGTTGAGGAAGATGTTGAACAGCACCTGTTCGAGCTCTCCGGGACGTGCCTGCACGGCGACGCCGGGGGCGCGCTGGTAGTCGAGCTGCACGCCCTGCCCGTAGGGGCTGTGGCGCAGCAGCGCGGCGGCGGACTCGACCGCGTCGTCGATCGCCAGCGCCCGCGGCGCATCGCCGCCGACGCGCGAGTAGTCGCCGAGCTTCTTGGTGATCGCCACCACGCGCGCGATGTTGGCGGCGATCGAGGCGAGGCCCTTCTCCAGCGTCTCGGGCGTGACGCCGCGCTTCGACTGCAGGATCTGCACCATCGACGACACCGCGGCGAGCGGGTTCGACACCTCGTGGCAGACCGAGGCCACCATGAAGCCGAGCGAGGCGAGGCGCTGGGTCTGCGCCGGGATCGGGTTTTCGTCTTTCATGCGGGCCTTAGCGCACGCTCGTTGATCGGGATGCAGAGCGCCGCAGCAACCACGGAAAGCGCAATCGCAGCGGTCCAGACAGGTAAATATGAATTCGTAAGATCGAACACCGCGCCGCCGGCCCAGGCGCCGATGAAGGCGCCGAGCTGGTGGCCGAGGAACGAGATCGAGAACAGCGTCGACAGGTACTTGACGCCGAATATCTGGCCGACGAGCGAGTTCGTCAGCGGCACGGTGCCGAGCCAGGTGAGGCCGAGAATCGCGCCGAAGAGGTAGGTCCCTACAGTGGTGAGCGGCGCCGCGATGAAGATCCCGATGGCGAGGGCGCGGATCACGTAGATCCAGGCGAGCAGCAGCCGCTTGCTGTAGCGGCCGCCGAGCGCGCCGCAGGCGTAGGAGCCGACGATGTTGAAGAGGCCGATGACCGCAAGCGCCGTCATCCCTTCGGTAGGAGTCAGTCCTTTATCGACCAGGTAGGCCGGCAAGTGCGTCATGATGAAAATGGTCTGGAAGCCGCAGACGAAGAAGCTCGCGGTCAGGAGCCAGAAGCCGCGGTGCTGCGTCGCTTCGGCAAGCGCCGCGCCGATCGACTGGTCGCTCTCCTGCGCCGCGGCGTTGCGCCCGGCGAGCGCGGCGCCCAGCGGAACCATGATGAATGCCATAAAAGCAAAAACAAGCAAGGCGTTGACCCAGCCGAAACCAGAGATCATGGCCTGGCCCCACGGCAGCATCGCGAACTGGCCGAACGAGCCCGCGGCGCCGGCGATGCCGACGGCGACGCTGCGCTTCTCGGGCGGGAATGCGCGCGCGACGACCGCCATTACGACGCCGAACCCCGTGCAGGCGAGGCCGAGCCCGACCAGCAGCCCCGCGGCAAGGTTGAAGCTGAGCGGGTCGGTGGAGTGGGCCATGGCCATGAGGCCCGCACCATAGGCCAGTCCGCCGGCGACCAGCACGCGCCCGGCGCCGTAGCGATCGGCGATCGCGCCGGCGAACGGCATGGCGCATCCCCAGACCAGGTTCTGCAGCGCGATGGCGAAGGAGAACGCTTCGCGCCCCCAGCCGAGGTCCATCGACATCGGCCGCAGGAAGAGACCGAAGCTCTGGCGCGTGCCGAGCGCGAGCATGAGGATGAGTCCGCCGCAGACGAGGATCACGGCAGGCGTGCGCCAGCGCATACGCTAGTATGCATCTCATAGATGAAGGTTTGCATCGTCTCCGACAGCCATGACCGTG
>DASQGB010000210.1:0-26680 GCA_035632815.1 Burkholderiales bacterium
AGCAGCTTCTTCATCTGCTCGCGTTCGACCGGCTGCTGCAGGATCATCCTGCCGGAGCGGAAGTCGCAGCTACGCTCCGGCCCGACCGCCTTCTCGCAGGTATAGGTGACGCCGGATTCGTAGACCCGAGCGCCGCATTTCGGGCACGCGCCCAGGGGTTCCTGCTTGCTGAAGTCGGGCGCCTCCTCGCCTGCAGCGCCGCTGCCCTGGCCAAAATCGAACTCGATCCGCAGGTCGTCGGTCAGGCGTAAGCCGGCGGCGAACGGACGGCCCTGCTTGCTGCGAAATCCGGTAAGCGGTCCGACGAAGCGCTTGGTGACCAGCTCGGCGATTTCTTCCGGCGTCCACTCTCGCCCGGAGATTACTTTCCAGAGAGAAAAATCGCATTTCTGGCACTGGAACTTGCGATAGTTCTCCTGCACCGTGCCGCCGCACTTCGGGCAGGGTGCCGGAACCGTGGCGTACACCACGTCCGGAATGTCGCCCGTCTTGATGACTGCGACGAAGCTCTTCACAAGTTGCCAGATCTGCTGCATGAACTCGTCGCGCGTCATCCTGCCCAGCTCGATGAGCTTGAGCTTGTGCTCCCATTCGCCGGTTAGCTCGGGCGAGGCGAGCTCCACGATGCCGAGCATGTGCAGCGCGAAGAGCAGCGAAAAGGCCTTCGGCGTCGGCACCAGCTCCCTGCCCTCGCGGTGGATGTACTCCTCGCGCAGCAGGCCTTCGATGATGGCTGCGCGCGTCGCCGGGGTGCCGAGGCCTTTTGCTTCCATGGCGGTGCGCAGGTCGTCGTCTTCGACAAGCTTCCCTGCCCCCTCCATGGCCGAAAGCAGGGTGGCTTCGGTGTACCGCGGCGGCGGGTTGGTCTGATGGCCCTCGGCCGCGACTTCGCGTACCGCCACCTTTTCCTCCGCGGCAATCGCAGGCAGGCTGTCGCTTTCCGAGCCGGCGGCGCGACCGTAGATCGCGAGCCACCCCGGGAGGTTCAGCACCCTGCCTTCGGTCTTGAACTGGTGATCTGCGACGCGCGTGATGCGAGTCGTCTGCAGATATTCAGCCGCGGGGAAAAACACCGCCAGGAAGCGCCTCACCACCAGGTCGTAGAGCTTTTGCTCGGCTTCGTTGAGGTGCTTGGGCCCTTGGAGCGTCGGGATGATGGCGAAGTGGTCGGAAATCTTCGTGTTGTCGAACACACGCTTGTTTGGCTTCACCCATCCCTGCTTGAGAATCTGGCGCGCAAACGGCGCAAGCTCGCGTGTCTCGCCCAGCACTTGGACGGTCTTCTTGACGGTATCGAGGTAGTCCTCCGGCAATGCGCGCGAGTCCGTGCGGGGGTAGGTCAATACTTTGTGGCGCTCGTACAAGGCCTGCGCCAGAGACAAAGTCATGCGGGCCGGAAATCCGAAGCGGGCATTCGCTTCGCGCTGCAGGCTGGTAAGGTCGAACAACAACGGCGAAAGCTGCGTGGAGGGCCGGCTTTCTTCCGTCGCCACGCCGGTCTTGCCACGGCATGCGTCGGCGATCGCCTGGGCGTCAGCGGAGCTCCACAATCGCTCGGGCTTGCGCTCGGGATCGTCGTCCTTCTTGAACTTGGGATCGAACCAGCGGCCGCTGTAGTCTCCGGCGCGGGCGCCGAAGCTCGCGCGCACTTCCCAGTAGTCCTTCGGCGTGAAGGCGCGGATCTTCTCCTCGCGCTCGACCATGATCGCCAGGGTCGGCGTCTGCACCCTGCCCACCGTGGTGAGATAGAAACCGCCCTCCTTGGAATTGAACGCCGTCATGGCGCGCGTGCCGTTGATGCCGACCAGCCAGTCCGCCTCGGAGCGGCACTTCGCGGCATCGGCCAGCGGCATGAGGTCCTTGTCGCGGCGCAACTTGGCAAAACCTTCGCGGATGGCCTGCGGGGTCATCGATTGCAGCCACAGCCGCTCGATCGGCTTCTTGCTGCGGGCATGCTGGACGATATAGCGGAAGATCAACTCGCCTTCGCGCCCCGCGTCGCAGGCGTTGACCAGCGCGTCAACGTCCTTTCGTTTCAGGAGCCGCAGCAGCAGGTTGAGGCGCTGCTCGCCGCGCTCGAGCGGGGCGAGATCGAATCGCGGCGGAATAACCGGCAGGTGTGTGAAGGACCACTTGCCGCGCTTCACGTCGTACTCTGCGGGTACCGCCAGTTCAAGCAGGTGTCCTACCGCCGACGAGAGGACATAGTCGTCGCTTTCGAAATAGTCGCCCTTGCGCGCGAAACCGCCCAGCGCACGCGCGATGTCGGCCGCGACCGAGGGTTTCTCTGCAATGATGAGTTTTTTGGCCATGCGCCGCGAAAGGCCGCAGATGATAAGTGCAAACGCCACGCGGGTTCAACCACGTTGCTCGGGCGGATTCGCGTGCGCGCGGTTGCGCGCGCGCGTGCGCGTAGGAACCGCTAGCTCGGCAAACGCTGCTGAGGCGCGCTGAAGAGGTCTTCGGCCAGAAGCTGGCTGGTAGGGGTCTGCTGGTTCCAGAGCACCATCAGAACAACGAGCTTAAGCTGTTCCAGCGTCAGCGTCGGCCCCGATGCGGCGAGCGAGCGCTCGATCACGAGCTCGCGATTCTGCGCATTGAGGATGCCGGAGTGCTCCAGCGTGAGCAGGAATCCGCGGCATTCAGCGTCCAGCTTGGCCAGCTCGCGCGGCGCGAATGCGCGGAAGGACGTGCGCGAGTCGGGCAAAGGATCCAATCCATTCTGCGGCGAGCGCAGCACGCCGGCGAGCCAGTGCAGCGCTTCGCTTATATCCGAATCCTCGAAGCCGGCCGCGGACAGCTTACGCGCGACGCGGTCCCGGTCATACGCGAGCTCCGTCTGCTGGCAGTTTTCGAAAACATATACGAGGATGTCGTACATAAGAGTTCTCCCTTTCTATAACGCGGCAACCGGCATGGCGTTTACCTGCGGTTCCCTTTCTCGAGGCGTTGATACAAGCCGCCGGGCAGCGCTGTGACGCGGCCCTCCAGCTCCAGGCGCAGCAACTCCGACGAAACCTGTTCCGCAGACATGCCGGCCCGGCCGCAAAGCGAATCGATATCCACGGGGTCGTGGCCCATGTGCGCGAGCAGCCCCTGCTCTGCTTCGGCGCCGGCCGCTGCTGCTCGAGCGGTCGTCGAGGCGTAGCCGCTTGGGCGAAAACCGGAAAGCTCCGCGAGGACGTCTTCCGCCGATTCGACCAGCTTGGCGCCCGATTTGATCAATGCATGACAGCCGCGCGAAATCGGTGAGTGGATCGATCCGGGAATCGCGAATACTTCGCGACCTTGTTCCGCGGCCGCGCGCGCCGTGATCAGAGACCCCGACTCGACTGCGGCTTCGACTACCAGGCAGCCCTGTGCCAGACCGCTGATCAGGCGATTGCGGCGCGGAAAGTTGTGCGCAACCGGTCCAGTGCCCAATGCAAACTCCGACAGCAGCAGCCCTCGGCGGGCGATCTCCTCGGCAAGCTCGGCATTGCGACGCGGGTAGACGACGTCGATCCCGGTACCGAGCACCGCGATGGTGGACGCAGGGCCGGCGAGCCCTCCGCGATGCGCCGCGGTATCGATCCCGAGGGCTAGTCCTGAAACGATGGTGAGGCCGGCATTGCTAAGCGCTTTTGCGAAGATCGCGGCATTACTCTCGCCCTGTGCCGTTGCGTTTCGGCTGCCGACGATCGCCAGTGCCGGATGTTGCAGGAGCTCGGCGCGGCCGTGCGCATACAGGACTGGGGGCGGATCGGCGATCTCGAGCAGTGTTCGAGGGTAGTCGTCGTCGGCAAGGGTGATGAGGCGATGGCCGGGCTCGGAAACCCATTCGAGCGCATGCGCGACGGCTTCGCGCACGCCCTCCGAGCGCAATGCTTCGAGGGTCCCGGGGGCAGCGAACGCCGAAAGCTCGGATTGGTTTCTTGCGAGTACCGATTGCGGCAAACCGAATTGCCGCAGCATGCCGCGGATTGCGGAAGCGCCGAGCCCGGGGGTGAGCGTGAGTTGCAGCCAGCTCGCCAGCCCCGGGTCGCGTGTCATGCGGGCGGCGAGGCGCGGGAGGTTTCCCGCCGTTTCTTGTTATGGCGTTCGAACCACATCTTGAGGGCTGACAGGCCTCGTGATGTTCATGATCAGCGCGTAGGATACCCGGTCAAAGACGCGAAACACAAACGCCAATCCGGCGCGTTCATCCGGCAGCCGAATTTGCGCGTCAGGCGCGTTGCGCGACTTGGTCACGTCGCGCACGGTGCCGCCCCGGTTGTACAGCGCGAGCACGTGACCTACCTCGAGACCGTCAGCCTTGCCGCGGTTGATGCTGATGATCGATTGCGGTCCTGCCTCGGCCACTCTGCCTGGCGCGCCGTAAATCGAGATCACGCGCCCGCGAATCTGGGTCGCCGGCGCGCGCGGGACATAGTTGACTGGCTGCGGACGGCCCGCTGCAACCAGCTTGTCGCCGGCGCCGACTTCCTGGACCGCGGTAGTGAGAGTAACGGTAGCCGGCTCGCCGGGGCGGGTCAGCTGCGCCGTGCCGAGGTAGATGGCCTCGTACGCGAGGGTCTGATTCGTGTCGGGGTCGACCAGCGGTCCGCCTTGCCGATAGACGTACCAGCTTTCCTCTTTGGAGGTCCCCATGCCCCGCACATAGGCGGTATTGCCTTCCGCGAGGATCACACGGTCGGCCTGGGTCGCCACGATCGTCGGCGCCTTTTCCAGACCGCCGGGCTCAATTACCAACGGGCGAGTCAGGAAAGGCTCGATCGCCGAGGCCGGAATGCTGGGGATTTCCTGTTTGGCAAGCGACTCCGCGCGCACGCGCGGACTAAGCTTGGTACTGCCAGGGACCGGAGTTGGTGCGACTCCCGGCGCGACTCCCGGCGCGACGCCAGGCTCGCCGATCATGAGTCGACCGGTCGCCCGGTCAAGCAAAATGACGTACCCGGGATAGATCAGGTGAGGATTACGGATCTGATCCTTGTTGAGATTCCACAATTCCGGCCAGCGCCACGGCGAATCGGTGTAGCGCTGGGAAATCCCCCACAGCGTGTCGCCCGGGACCACGACATAACGGTCAGGGGCATCCGGTTTCAGGGCCAGGGGGGCGCTCGGCGCCTGCCCCCCTGCGCCTCCCGACGCAATGAAGAAAGCGAGCGCTATGATAGACTTACGGAATTGCTGGACCATGTCGACCCCGTCCCTTTCGCGGCTTCTTGGACCGGCTTGAAGTTCGGTTTGTCTAACCCAATGTAGCACAAACGCCGAATAGCTTATATACCGCCTGAGATTGTCCCTATAATCTATTCAATTTGCAACTGAATTTGTCCTCAGATGGCGATACTGAACATCCTCCGATACCCTGACGCCCGGCTGCATAAACTGGCCGCTCCGGTGACCGTATTCGACCAAGGCCTCAAAACGCTAGTCGCCGATATGGCAGAAACAATGTACGCCGCCCCGGGGATCGGGCTCGCGGCGACCCAAGTGGACGTGCACAAGCAAATCATCGTGGTTGACGTTTCCGAGCGCCGCGACTCGCTGGTGGTACTGGTCAATCCCGAAATCGTGGAAGCCACCGGCGTGTCCGACATCGAGGAGGGCTGCCTGTCGGTGCCCGGAATCTATGAGCTGGTAGAGCGCTCCGAGAGGGTAAAGGTGCGCGCGCACGACCAGAACGGCAATGCCTTCACGCTCGAGGCCCAGGGCCTGCTGGCGGTATGCATTCAGCACGAGATGGACCATCTCAAGGGCAAGGTATTCATCGAGTATCTGTCGCAGCTAAAGCAGCAGCGCGTGCGCGCGAGGCTCGCGAAGCAGCTGCGGAAATCGGCCTGATCGCTTCGCCGTCCTGCGCCTAGTTTTCGCAGGCACTCCCGAATTCGCCGAACGCGCCCTCGCGCGGCTTGTTGAAGCGGGCCACCACGTCGCGCTGGTAGTGACGCAGCCCGATCGCCCCTCAGGCCGCGGCATGGGCACGGCCCCGGCGGCGGTCAAGGGCTATGCGCTGCAGCACGGATTGCCGCTGTATCAGCCCGCAAGCCTGCAGTCATCCGGTGCCGTTGCGCGCCTGCAGGAAGCCCGCGCCGATATATTGGTGGTTGCGGCATACGGCCTGTTGCTGCCGCAGGCCTTGCTCGAGGTCGCCCCGCACGGCGCACTCAATATCCACGCCTCGCTTCTGCCGCGTTGGCGCGGCGCTGCACCCATTCAGCGCGCGCTGCTGGCGGGCGATCCTGAAACCGGAATATCGATTATGAAGATGGATTCCGGCCTCGATACCGGGCCGATCCTCTCCCAACGCCGCCTCGCCATCGATCGAGACGACGATGCGGGGACATTACATGACAAGCTGGCAGGCCTGGGCGCTGAGGCCATAGTTGCCGCGCTCGAGGACGTCTCGGGTGGGCGCGTCCAGCCGCGTCCCCAACCGCGCGCGGGCGCAACCTACGCGCGCAAAATCGAAAAAAGCGAAACCCGGCTCGACTGGTCGCGACCGGCGGTCGAGCTGGAGCGCGCCGTGCGCGCCTTTCGGCCTGGACTTGGCGCCGCCACGACGCTGGCAGGTGAGCCGCTCAAGGTCTGGCGCGCGAGCGTGGTCGCCGGCCGCGCAATGCCGGGCACGCTGGTAAGCGCGGGCGAGGCGCTTGTGGTTGCCTGCGGCGAGGATGCGCTGGCGATCAGCGAATTGCAGCGCGCGGGCGGCCGACGGCTCGGCGCAGCAGAATTCGCCCGTGGCAGAAAGCTGGCTCCCGGCGCGCGCTTGGAGTGAGGCCTACGGCGGGGCTGGCCCAGGGTCTGCGCGACGCCTCGCGCATGGTGGCACGCGTCGCCGCGGGCCGAAGCCTGGCCGATGAATTCGAGCGCCGGGCCGAAGGCAGCTCGGAAACGCCGCGCTCCGTACTAATCGATCTGACCCACGGCACGCTGCGTCGCTACGGCCGTGTGCAGGCGATCGTGCAGGAACTATCGCGCCGCGGGCGGCCGGACACGCTTGTCGAGTCGTTGCTGTGGTGCTCGCTTTATGCGCTCGAATCGGGCCGCTATGCGGAATACACCGTTGTCGACCAGGCGGTCCGGGCCTGCACGCTGCTCGAGCGCTGGAGCGCCAAGGGCTACGTGAACGCCTTGCTGAGAAGGTTCATACGCGAGCGAAGTGCGCTGGAATCGCGGCTTCGCGCCGAACCGCAGGCCCGCTTCCAGCATCCGCAATGGTGGATCGAGGCGTTGCGCGCCGCCTATCCCAGGGAATGGGAGGCGGTGCTCGCGGCCGGCAATTCGCATCCGCCTATGTGCCTGCGGGTCAACCGGCGCCGCGTGCCGGCGGCCGAATACCAGGCGCTGCTCGCCGCTGCCGGGCAGGTGTCGCGGCGGGTCGGGGAGGAGGCCCTGCTTCTTGAGCGGCCGCTGCCGGTCGATCGATTGCCTGGCTTCGACGCCGGGGACGTGTCGGTGCAGGATCTGGGAGCGCAGCGCGCGGCGCATTGCCTGGACCTCGCCGCCGGCCAGCGCGTCCTCGACGCCTGCGCCGCACCTGGAGGAAAGGCCGCGCACATCCTCGAGCTGGCCGATGTCGCACTCACCGCCCTGGATGCCGACGCCGCGCGCAGCAGGCGTATCCAGCTCACGCTCGAGCGCCTCGGACTGAGCGCCACAATCCGGACCGCCGACTGCACCCGGCTTGCCGAATGGTGGGATGGCGCCCCCTTTGACCGCATTCTGGCCGACGTTCCATGCTCGGCCTCGGGAGTCGCGCGTCGCCACCCGGATCTCAAGTGGCTGCGGCGCGCCGCGGACGTGGCGGCGTTTGCCGAGCGTCAGGGCGCGATCCTCGATACGCTTTGGCAGGCGCTCGCCCCGGGTGGTAAATTGCTGTATGCCACCTGTTCGGTGTTCCCGCAGGAAAATGACGCGGTGATCGACGCGTTCGTCGCGCGCGCGCCGGGCGCTCGCCGCCTGGCGCTGCCGGACGGTTCCCCTGCGCAGCGGCTGCCGGATGCGCAGCACGACGGGTTCTATTACGCGCTGACCCAAAAACCAGCCTGAAGCGACGCGCGGTGCGCCGCCTCGCCCTCCTTTCCGGGTTCCTCGCCTGCCTCGCCGTGGCGCTCTCCCCGGCGCTGGGCGCTGACGAGATCGGGATCCGCGAAGCGAAGCTCAAGGCAGTCGACGACGGCCTCGCTCTCGATGCCGATTTCGATTTCGAGCTGACGCCGCGCCTGGCGGACGTGGTATCCAACGGCGTGCCACTGTACTTCCGGGTCGAGTTCGAGCTCACCCGGCGTCGCTGGTACTGGTTCGATGAGCAGACCGCGTCGCGCAGCCTGCAGCTGCGTCTTTCCTATCAACCCTTGCTGCGCCAGTACCGCCTTTCGAGCGGTCCGCTGCAGCAGAGTTTTGCGACGCTCGACGAGGCGCTGAACGTCCTCAAGCGCGTGCGCAACTGGCTGGTCGTGGACCGCACGGTAAGCTTCTCCGAGACCGACTACGAGGCGGCGGTGCGCATGCGCCTGGATACCACGCTGCTGCCCAAGCCGTTCCAGCTCAGCGCGCTCACCAGCCGCGACCTGCAGCTCGAATCGTCCTGGACGCGATTTACGGTCCGCTCGCCGCGACAGTTGCCGGCGCCGGTGGAAAGCCGGGGGCCCATGATGGGGAACGCGGAGAAATGAAGCTGCTCCTCCTCGTCGGCGGTCTGGTGGCGGCGCTGGGATTGTTCCTGCTCGCCACGGCGAGCGGCGATACGACGCTGTTCGCGCGGCATTATGCGTTGCTGCTGGGGCTCAACGCCGCGCTCGCAGGCCTGCTGGCGGCGCTGGTGGGCTATCAGCTGGTCTCGCTGGTGCGGCGTTACCGCGCTCGCGTATTCGGCACGCGCCTGACGCTGCGGCTGCTGACGCGTTTCGCCGCGCTGGCAGTGCTGCCCGGCCTGATCGTCTACGCAGTGTCCGTGCAATTCCTCACCCGCTCAATAGAATCCTGGTTCGACGTCAAGGTCGATGCGGCGCTCGAAGGCGGCATCAACCTCGGCCAGCAGGCAATCGACCAGATGATGCTCGACATGCAGGCGAAGGCGAATGCGATGGCGCTCGAGCTCGCCGAGCGTTCACCGGCGCAGCTGTTGCGCCAGCTCGAGCGCCTGCGGGCGCAGGCCGGCGTGCAGGAGGCGGTCGTGGTGACCGCAGGCGGCCGCCTCGTCGCAAGCGCCAGCGAGGATATGTCGAGGCTTGTTCCCGAGCTGCCGGGCGCAATGCTGCTGCGCCAGGCGCGCAGCAACCGCGGCTATACCGCGGTCGACTCGGCTGCCGGACGCCCGCTGTCGTTGCGGGTCGTGGTCCCCGTGGACGCGCCGGGACTCGCTTCGGAGGGACGCTTTCTGCAGCTGCGCTCGAGCGTGTCGCCGACCTTTGCCCGCAGCGCCGAAGCCGTGGAGGCGGCATACCGCGACTATCGCCAGCTGGCGATCGCGCGCGAAGAGCTAAAGCGCATCTATGTCGTCACCCTCAGCTTCGCGCTGTTGATGGCCTTGTTTGTCGCCGTAGCCGTGGCGGCAACGCAATCCAACCTGCTGGCGGCCCCGCTAGCTACCCTGGCCCAGGCGATGCAGGCAGTCGCGAGGGGAGATCTGTCGCGGCAGGCGCCCGTGACCAGCCGCGACGAGCTCGGCGTGCTCACGGAATCGTTCAATTCGATGACCCGGCAGCTCGACGACGCCCGGCGCGTAGTGGAAGCCAACCGGGCGGCCCTGGAGGCGGCGAAGGCGCGTCTGGAAAGCATTCTGGCCAACCTGTCGGCTGGCGTGCTGGTTTTCGATCACGAACTCGGGCTGTCCATTTCCAACCACGGCGCTTCCGCGATCCTTGGCGCAGAGCTGGAAGCGTTCGCGCAACGCATGCGTGCGCAGTTCGTCGAGCTCGGCGACAAGGACTGGCAGCTCGAGCTGCAGCTCAAGAGAACCGGAAAAACGCTGCACGCAAGGGGGGCCCGTCTGCCACAGGCGACGGGCGGGGGCTACGTGCTGGTATTCGATGACATCACCCAACTCATCCAGGCGCAGCGCGCGACCGCCTGGGCCGAGGTTGCGCGGCGGCTTGCGCACGAGATCAAGAATCCGCTTACTCCGATCCAGCTTTCCGCCGAGCGCCTGGAGATGAAGCTCGCCGGCCGGCTGCCGCGGGACGATGCGGATACGCTGAAGCGCTCGACCCAGACCATCGTCAACCAGGTTGCTGCTCTCAAGGCGATGGTTGACGATTTCCGCGATTACGCGCGCCTGCCGGCGCCGGTGCTCGCGCAGCTAGACCTGAATGCGCTGGCGAGCGAAGTGCTCGCGTTGTACGAGAATTCGCCCGTGCCGGTCGTCGAGCGCCTCGCACAGCGCCTGCCCGCGGTCTGGGCCGATGGCGCGCAGATGCGCCAGGTGATCCACAATCTCGTGCAGAACGCGCAGGACGCGCTGGAGACCGCCGGCGCGGCTGGCGCGAGCCCGCAGATCGAGGTGCGCACCGAGCTCGCCGGCGATAACGTGCGGCTGGCGGTGTCGGACAATGGCGGCGGCTTCCCGGAGGAGCTCATGACGCGCATTTTCGAGCCCTATGTCACGACCAAGCCGCGCGGCACCGGGCTCGGCCTGGCGATCGTGAAGAAAATCATCGACGAACATCACGGCAGCGTGTCGATCGAGAACCGCCCCAGCCGGGGCGCCTCGGTCAGCATCCTTCTGCCGTTGGCAAAGGCGGTATAGCGATGGCACAGATCCTGGTCGTCGACGACGAAATAGGTATCCGCGAGCTGCTTTCCGAGATCCTGGCCGACGAAGGGCACGAGGTGATGCTGGCCGAGAGTGCGGGCGACGCCCGCCGTCTGCGCGAGCGCAAACGGCCCGACCTGGTGCTGCTCGACATCTGGATGCCAGACACGGACGGCATTACGCTGCTCAAGGAGTGGGCGGCCAGCGGCCAGCTCACCATGCCGGTAGTGATGATGTCGGGCCACGCTACCATTGAAACGGCGGTGGAGGCGACCCGCATCGGAGCTCTCGACTTTCTCGAGAAGCCGATCGCCCTGCAGCGGCTGCTCGCAACGGTGAAGCGCGCGCTGCGCAACCCGGAAACCGCCGCGGCGCCGCAGCTCGCGCTGGCGAGCCTCGGGCGCTCGAGCGCCTTGGCGGATGCCAAGAAGCGGCTCGCGCAACTGGCCCAGTCCGGCGCGCCGCTCATGCTGCGCGGCGAGCGTGGCATGCGCCCGGAGCTGTTCGCGCGGCTGCTCGCAGCGCCCGCTGCGCCCTTCCTCGCGGGGGCCGAGCTGCTTGCCGAGCCGTTGTCCGAGCTGCTCGCGAAGGCGACCGGGGGAATCCTATTCATTCCGGACTTGAGCCGGCTCGGCCGGGCCGAGCAGCGCAATCTCGAGTTCCTGCTGCCGCGCGCCGAGAAGCACAGAGTGAGGGTCGTGTCGTTCTCCCCGGTCGACGTGCGCGCGCTGGCCGAGAAGCACGACTGCGATCCCGAGCTGGCAGCGCGGCTCGCCGAGCTGACCTTGAAACTGCCCTCCCTGCGCGAGTTTGCCGAGGACGTGCCTGACCTCGCGTCACTCATGCTCGCACAGCTGGTCGAGGCGCGCGCCTGTCCGCAGCGACGCCTCGCGATCGCCGCCCTCAACGCGCTGCGCCACCACGCCTGGCCGGGCAATCTGGCCGAGCTCGACGGCGTGGTGAAGGACTTGGCGCTCACGGCGCTCGACGAGGAGATTCAGCTGGAGGACGTGGACCGGGTGCTGGCTGCGCGCGGAGCGTCCGGCACGCTGCCGGAGGTGGCCTTCGACCGCCCCTATCGCGAGGCGCGCGAGGCTTTCGAGCGGGTGTACTTCGAGCATCTGCTGGCGCGCGAGCACGGCAGCATGTCGCGCGTGGCGGAGCGCTCGGGCCTGGAGCGCACCCACCTTTATCGCAAGCTCAAGGCATTGGGGCTTCCGGTCGGCCGCCGGGAGGAATGACCTAAGTCTTTTTCTTTTTCGGCTTGTGCGGGCGCTTCTTGCCGTAGCTTGCCCGGTAGATCTTGCCGCGCCGCGTTCGTTTATCGCCTTTACCCATGGCCCGATTATAGCGGTGCCGCGGCGAGCGTCGCGTCCGGCTCGTACGCAAGATAGGGCGCGAGCCACTTCTCAGCCTCGGCAACGCTCATGCCGCTGCGCCGCGCGTAGTCCTCGATCTGGTCGCGGCCGATCTTGCCGACCGCGAAGTACGCCGCCTCGGGATGCGACAGGTAGAAGCCCGACACCGACGAGGCGGGGAGCATGGCGAAAGACTCGGTGAGCTGCATGTCGGCGTTGCGCCCGGCGTCGAGCAGGCGGAACAGCGCGCCCTTCGCGGTGTGGTCGGGGCAGGCCGGGTAGCCGGGCGCGGGACGGATGCCGTGGTAGGACTCGGCGAGCAACTGCACCTTCGTAAGCCCCTCATCGGATGCGTAGCCCCAGAATTCGCGGCGCACGCGCTCGTGCAGCCGCTCAGCGAATGCCTCCGCAAGGCGGTCGGCAAGCACCTTCAGCATGATCGCGCCGTAGTCGTCGTGCTGGGCTTCGAACTGCGCCACACGCTCGTCGATGCCGCCCGCGGCGACGGCAAACGCGCCGACCCAGTCGCGCACCCCGCTCGGCTTCGGCGCGACAAAGTCGGCCAGACATAGGTTGGCGCGCCCGGCCGGCTTGTGATTCTGCTGACGCAGGTTGTGCCAGGTCATCAGCACCTCGCGGCGGCCTTCGTCGGCGTAGATCTCGATGTCGTCGCCGTTGACCTGCGCCGCCGGGTAGAGGCCGAACACGCCGTTGGCGATGACCCAGTTTTCTCGCACGATCCGGGCGAGCGTTTCCTGCGCTTCGGCGAAAAGCTTCCGTGCCGCCTCGCCCACCAGCGGATCCTGGAGGATGGCGGGATAAGCGCCTGAGAGCTCCCAGGCCTGGAAGAAAGGCGTCCAGTCGATGTAGTCGACGAGCTCCGCGAGAGGGTAGCGCCTCAGCACGGTGAGGCCCGGCCTGGCCGGCGCGGGCGGCGCATGGCTTTGCCAGTCGGTCTTGAAGCCGAGCCTGCGCGCCTCGGCGATCGCATGAAGGGGTCCGGGGCCCTTCTTGTCGCGGTGCTGCGCACGGATTCTTTCGTAGTCTGCACGCACCTCGGAGATGAAGGAGTCCCGGTTCTCCGCGGAGAGTAGAGACTGCACCACCGGAACGCTGCGTGAGGCATCGGGCACGTAAACCACCGGACCCGAATAGTTGGGCGCGATCTTCACCGCCGTATGCATGCGCGAGGTGGTCGCGCCACCGATCAGCAGCGGCTTCTTCAGGCCGGCTCGCTCCATCTCGCGCGCCACGTGCGCCATTTCCTCGAGCGACGGCGTGATCAGCCCGGAGAGCCCGATCGCGTCCGCGTTTTCGCGCTGCGCGGTCTCGATGATGGTCTGCGTCGGCACCATCACCCCGAGGTTGAGCACGTCGTAGTTGTTGCATTGGAGCACCACCGCGACGATGTTCTTGCCGATGTCGTGCACGTCGCCCTTGACCGTCGCCATCACGATGCGGCCCTTGGCGCGCGGCGTCTCGCCGCTCTTTGCTTTCTCCGCCTCGATGTACGGCACGAGATGCGCCACCGCCTGCTTCATTACCCGGGCCGACTTGACCACCTGCGGCAGGAACATCTTGCCGGCGGCGAACAGGTCGCCGACCACGTTCATGCCGTCCATCAGCGGCCCCTCGATCACCTCGATCGGCCGCGCGGACTTGCGCCGCGCCTCCTCGGTGTCGGCGACGATGTGGCTGGACACGCCGTTGACCAGCGCATGGCTGAGGCGCTCCTCTACCGTGGCCGAGCGCCAGCTCTCGTCCCTAGCACTCTCGCGCGCGCCCGTCTTTACCGTGTTGGCGTGCTCGACCAGCCGCTCGGTGGCATCCGGGCGCCGATTGAAGATCACGTCCTCGACCTGGTCCCTGAGCTCGGGGTCGAGCTGCTCGTAGACGCCGAGCTGGCCGGCGTTCACGATGCCCATCGACATGCCGGCGCGAACGGCATGGTAAAGAAACGCCGTATGCATCGCTTCGCGCACCGCGTCGTTGCCGCGGAACGAGAACGAAAGGTTCGACACCCCGCCTGAGACCTTGGCGTGCGGCAGGCTGGCACGGATCCAGCGCACCGCCTCGAGATAGTCGATGGCGTAGCGCGCGTGCTCCTCCAGCCCCGTGGCAATGGCGAAGATGTTCGGGTCGAATACGATGTCCTCGGGCGGAAAGTCGACGCGCTCGGTGAGCAGCTGGTAGGCGCGGCGGCAGACCACGGTGCGGCGCTCCAGGGTGTCGGCCTGGCCCTGCTCGTCGAAAGCCATCACGATGACCGCCGCGCCGTATTGCCTGCATAGCCGCGCCTGGCGCAGGAACTCCGCCTCGCCTTCCTTGAGCGAGATCGAGTTGACGATCGGCTTGCCCTGCACGCATTTCAGGCCCGCTTCGATGACGCTCCATTTGGAGCTGTCGATCATCACCGGGACCCTGGCGATATCGGGCTCGGCCGCTACCAGGCTCAGGAAGGTGGTCATGGCCTTCTCCGAGTCAAGCATCGCCTCGTCCATGTTCACATCCACCACCTGGGCGCCGTTCTCGACCTGCTGGCGCGCCACGACCAGAGCGCCGGCATAGTCCCCGGCGAGCACCAGCCGCGCGAACGCGCGCGAGCCGGTGACATTGGTGCGCTCGCCGACGTTCACAAACAGCGAGCGCTCGTCGATATTGAGCGGCTCCAGCCCGGCCAGACGCAGCGCGGGCGCCGGCGCTGCGCGCGGGCGCGGCGCGACTCCACTCACGGCTTGCGCCATCGCGCGGATGTGCTCGGGCGTAGTTCCGCAGCAACCGCCGGCGATGTTGAGCCAGCCGCTGCGCGCCCATTCGCCTACCTGCCGGGCCATCGACTCCGGCGTGTCGTCGTACTCCCCGAACGCGTTCGGCAGCCCCGCGTTCGGATGGCAGGAGACGAAGGTTTCGGCCAGCCCGGCCAGTTCCTCGACGTAGGGTCGCAGCTCCTTGGCGCCGAGCGCGCAGTTGAATCCCACTGCCAGCGGCCGGGCGTGACGCACCGAGTTGTAGAACGCTTCCGCGGTCTGGCCCGACAGCGTGCGACCCGACGCGTCGGTGATCGTGCCGGACACCACTACCGGCAGCCGCAGCGCGCGCGCCTGGAATACGCGTTCGATCGCGAACAGCGCCGCCTTGGCGTTCAGCGTATCGAAGGCGGTCTCGACCAGCAGGAGGTCCACGCCGCCGTCGAGCAACCCCTCCACGGCCTCGGCATAAGCCGATACCAGAGCGTCGAAGGTGATCGCGCGAAAGCCCGGGTCGTTGACGTCGGGCGAGAGGGAGGCTGTCTTGTTCGTGGGGCCGAGCACGCCGGCAACGAAGCGCGGACGCTGGGGGTTGTTCGCCTCCCATTCGCGAACCGCATCCTTCGCGAGCCGCGCCGCGCTACTGTTCAGCTCCTTTGCGAGGCTCTCCATTCCATAGTCGGCCATCGCCACCGAAGTGGAGTTGAAAGTGTTGGTCTCGATGATGTCGGCGCCGGCCTGCAGGTATTGCGAATGAATCTCGCGGATCAGCCGCGGCTGGGTCAGCGCCAGCAGATCGTTGTTGCCCCGCAGCTCGCGCGCCCAGTCGCGAAAGCGCTCGCCGCGGTAGTCCTCCTCCGCCAGCCGCGCGCGCTGGATCATCGTGCCCATCGCACCGTCGAGGAGCAGAATCCTCTGTGCGAGAAGCGCTTCGAGCTTGGCGGCGTGCGGTGGAAAGTCCAAGGATGCGTCCAAAGAAAAGCCCGTTCAGCTTGTGCAGAAACGGGCCTCGATGAGGCGTCTCTTTAGCGGCATTTATTACGCGCCCGCAAGCTGAACATCAAATCGGCGCAGCGAGTGGGATTCTGCCCACCGACCCCTGATGTGTCAATCAGTTACTTATAATCTCATCGGTCCATGAGCCAGGTGCCGGAAAGCGAGTTTCGATCCATCGTCGGCGTGTTCCCCACCCAGGTGCACTGGGGTGATTGCGATCCGGCGGGAATCATTTTCTACCCGACCTATTTCCGCTGGATGGACGCCGCTGCCTGGGCGCTGATGGAATCGGTCGGCTACGGCCCCAAGCGCATGCGCGCCGAGCATCTCGCCATGCCCCTGGTTTGCGCCGACTGCCAGTTCCTGCACCCGGCCGAGCATGGCGATCGCTGCGAGGTGCGCTCGCGCATCGCCCGCTTTGGCGGCAAGTCGTTCGTCGTCGCGCATGAAATGGTGCGCAGTGACGCCACCAGGCTTGCGCATGGCAGCGAGACGCGCGTTTGGGGCCGCTACGCCGACGGCCCCGGCACGCCCATGAAGGGCGAAGTCATTCCCGAAGCGCTCAAGGCGCTGTTTCGCACCAGGTAGGCGAATGCGCACTCAGGTCGGAATCGTCGGCGCCGGACCGGCGGGGCTGCTGCTGTCGCACCTGCTTCACCTTCAGGGGGTGGAATCGGTGGTGCTGGAAAGCCGCAGCCGCGAGGAGATCGAGGCGACGATACGCGCCGGCGTGCTGGAGCAGAGCACCGTCGACCTGCTCGTCGACAGCGGCGTCGGCGGGCGCATGCAGCGCGAAGGCTTCGTGCACCAGGGCATCTACCTGCGCTTCGGCGGGCGTACGCACCGCATCGACTTCACCGAGCTCACCGGCGGTCGCTCGATCACGGTGTATGCGCAGCACGAGGTGATCAAGGACCTGGTCAAGGCGAGACTCGAGGCAGGCGGGCAGATTCTTTTCGAGGTAAAAAACGCCTCGCTTTACGATTTCGATACCGCCGCGCCGAAGATTCGTTTCCATCATCAAAATGCGGTGCACGAGCTCGCCTGCGACTTCATTGCCGGATGCGACGGCTTCCACGGCATCTCGCGGCCCTCGATCCCGTCGCGGCTGCGCACCGAGTTCGCCCGCGTCTACCCGTTCGGCTGGTTCGGGGTCTTGGTCGAGGCTCCGCCGGCTACCGACGAGCTGATCTACGCGCACCACGAGCGCGGCTTCGCGCTGGTCAGCACGCGCTCGCCGCGGATTCAGCGCCTCTATCTGCAGTGCGATCCGGACGACGACGTGAAGAACTGGCCCGATGCGCGTATCTGGGACGAGCTGCACGCCCGCCTTGCGACCGGCGACGGCTGGAAGCTCACCGAGGGCCGCATTTTCCAGAGAGGCATCATCGCCATGCGCAGTTTCGTAGTCGAGCCGATGCGCTGCGGCAGGCTGTTCCTGGCCGGCGACGCGGCGCACATCGTCCCGCCGACCGGCGCAAAGGGATTGAACCTCGCTGCCGCAGATGTGCGGGTGCTGTCGCGGGCGCTCGGCGCCTACTATGCGTCCGGAAACACCGAGCTTCTCGAGCAGTACTCTGACACCGCGCTGCGCCGCGTGTGGCGCGCCGAATACTTCTCCTGGTGGATGACATCGATGCTGCATCGCTTCCACGACGACACGCCGTTCCAGCACCGCCTTCAGCTCGCCGAGCTCGCCTATGTCACCACCTCCCGTGCCAAGGCCACGACGCTGGCCGAGAATTACGTCGGCTTGCCGCTCGACTGAAGCGCCGACCACTCGGCGAGCGATCGTTCGATCATCGCCGCCGCGGTGCCATAGCAGCTTTCGGGCTGAAACAGGCGCTGCAGCTCGGCGTCGTCGAGCTTGATCTGCGGGTCGGCGCGCATGACCTCGAGCAGCGTCTTCCCCTCGTGCACGGCGCGCTCGCAGAGCTTCTCGGTGAGAGCATGGGCCGCGGCCTTGCCGAGAGTCTGCGACAGGCGCACCGCCACCGCCTCCGAGAAAACCAGGCCGCGCGTGCGCTCCAGATTCTCCAGCATCCTCCCGGCATCGACCTGCAGCCCTTCGAGCGCCTCCGCCATGGCAGCTAGAGCGCTGCCGGCTGCGCCAAGCAACTGGCGCAGGACGAGCCACTGGCTCTGCCATTGGCCCAGGCCACGCTCGTGCTCGGGAGTGAGCTGGACGAGCAAGGTAGCCGCGAGCCCCGGTGCGCGTTGCGCCGCTTCCAGGGCGAGCAGGCTGGCCGCCGGATTGCGTTTGTGCGGCAGGCTGGAGGAGCCGCCGCGGCCCGGCGCGGCGGGCTCCGCCGCCTCGCCCACCTCCGGCTGCATGAGCAGCGAGACGTCGCGTGCGATCTTCGCGGCGGCGCCGCTGAGGATGGCGGCCTCGGCTCCGAGCCGGGCGAACGCATCGCGCGCGCTGTGCCAAGAGATCGAGGGGACCCCGAGCCCGAGCTCTTCGGCGAGCGCGCGGCTTACCGCGTCGCCGTCCGCGCCGAAAGCGGACAGGGTTCCAGCCGGCCCACCGAACTGCAGTACGCAGGCGTCCGCCGCCGTGCTGCGGAAGCGTGAGTAGCTGCGCGTCAGGAGCGAGAGCCAGACCGCCGCCTTCCAGCCGAACGGCACCGGCACTGCAGGTTGCAGGAGAGTTCGCGCCAAGGTCGGCGTGCCCGCGTGGCGCCGGGCGATGGCCGCGGTGGCGTCACCGACACGTGCTGTCAGCGAGAGAATCCGCTTACACGCGGCCTGCAGGCAAAGCGCCAGGGCGCTATCCAGGACGTCCTGGCTGGTGGCGCCGAAATGCACATAGCGGGCCGCCTGCGGCGAGATCGCGGCGACTTCCGCGGTCAGCTGCCTGACGAACGGGATGGCAAGCGTCCCGGCCCCGCGCGCAGCCGCGGCCAGCGCGGGCGAGTCGAACCGCGCACACTCACAGGCCTGCGCAATGATTTGTGCTTCGGCGGCCGGGATGATCTTTGTGCGGGCACTCGCGCGCGCCAGAGCGCCTTCGAAGCGCGCCATGGCTGAAAGCAGCGATTCGTCCGACAGCGCCTGAGCGCAGCGCTCGTCCGAGAAAGTGAGCTCGAGGCTCAGAAGTCGAAAAACACCGTTTCGTTCCTCCCCTGCAGGGCGACGTTCCACTCGAGCGCCCCGTCGGCCCTCTTTCGGGCGATCAGCGTTGCGCGGCGCTCGGCGGGGACCAGCCCGAGGATGGGGTCGTCGGCATTGGCCGGCTCGTCGGGAAAGTAGACGCGAGTGACAAGCTGCTTGAGCAGCCCGCGCATGAAGATCGTGACGTTGAGATGAGGCGCCTGGTCCTTGCCCTGCGGCCCCGGAACGCGCCCGGGCTTTATGGTGCCGAAGCGGAACGCGCCCGCATCGTCGGTCAAGGAGCGGCCGTAGCCGCGAAAGCCCCGGTCGAGCGGCTTGTCTTGGGTGTCGGCCGGACTGGCATACTTGCCCCTGCTGTTCGCCTGCCAGATCTCGACCGCGGCGTCATTCACCGGCTTGCCGTCACCGTCGCTGACGCGCCCCTCTATCGTGACTCGCTCGCCGGGCACGCCCGGCGGCGCAATATCCTCGAGCACCATCCACTCCAGCCCGATCCGCAGGAAAGGCCCGACCGTCTGCGAGGTCGTGGCGTGAAGGCTCATCTGCGATCCTCCATCGGAGTTTCGTCCCGGCCGCGCAGCACGATGTCGAAACGATAGCCCAGCGCATGCTCGGGCATCGTGGTTTCCCAGTCGAAAACGGCGACCAGGCGATTGCGCGCCTTTTCGTCCGGCACGCACATGAACATCGGGTCGTAGGGCAGCAGTGGGTCGCCCGGGAAATACATCTGCGTGACCAGGCGCGTGACGATGGCCGGGCCGAACAGCGAGAAGTGGATGTGCGCGGGGCGCCAGGCGTTGTGGTGATTGCGCCATGGATATTCGCCCGGGCGGATGGTCAAGAAGCGGTAGCGCCCCTCGGCGTCGGTCATGAAGCGGCCGGCGCCGCTGAAGTTGGGGTCGAGCGGCGCAGCGTGCTGGTCGACGCGGTGCGCGTAGCGGCCGGCTGCGTTGGCCTGCCAGATCTCCACCAGGATGCGCGGCACCGGCTTGCCGTTCTCGTCCAGGACCCGCCCGCTCACGACGATGCGCTCGCCGAGCGGTTCGTCCTTGTGCTGCCGGGTGAGGTCGCTGTCGCTCGGCTTGACGGCGTCATCGCCGAAGACCGGCGCCGTGACCTCGGACAAGGTGTGCGGCAGCACCACCAGAGGCTGAGTCGGGGCGCGCCTGACGGTGGAGGCGTATTTCGGAAACAGGTACTCCGGCTGGGTGTTTGGGGAGGGACGCCGGTAGGGCGCGATGCTTTTCATGCGCTATTCCGCGTCGGGTTGCTTGGACGGCTGGGCGCGGTCGAATGCGTCGAGCTTCATGCAGGCTTCGAAAACGCGCATCGTGGTCGGATAGGGCGCAAGATCGCATTGATAGCGCTTGGCGTTGAAGATCTGCGGCACCAGGCAACAGTCGGCCATCGTCGGCGCATCGCCGTGACAGAATTTGCCTGTTCCCTTGGTGCCCGCAAGCTCGGCCTCGAATTTCGCCATGCCGTCGGCCACCCAGTGGCGATACCAGGCGTTGATCTGCTCCTCGTTTTGCGCGAGCTCCCGCTTGAGGTGCTGAAGAACGCGCAGATTGTTCAGCGGGTGGATCTCGCAAGCTACGAGATACGACAGCGAGCGCACGCGCGCCCGCTCCAGAGGGTCCTTAGGCAGCAGCGGCGGCCGCGGATGTCTTTCGTCGATGAACTCGATGATCGCCAGCGACTGCGCGAGCTGGCTGCCGTCGTCGAGCACGAGCGCCGGCACCAGCGCCTGCCGGTTCACCCGCGCGTAGTCGGCTTTGCGATGCTCGCCTTTGGCGAGGTGCACGAACTCGGGCCGGTAGTCCAGGTCCTTCAGGTTGAGCGCGATGCGCACGCGGAACGCGGCCGAGCTGCGAAAGTACGTGTACAGCTTCACAGCGCAGCGGCGATCTTGACCTTCAGCTCGCCCACACCGTCGATGCCGGCATGTAGCTCGTCGCCGGCCTTCACCGGCCCCACGCCCGCTGGCGTTCCGGAGAAGATGACGTCGCCTGGCTCGAGGCTGTAATACTCGGACAGGTAGGCGATCTGCTCGGGCACCGACCAGATCATCTCGGCGAGATCGGCGCGCTGGCGCTGTTTGCCGTTCACCGTCAGCCAGATGGCCCCTTTGGACGGATGGCCGCTCTTCGCCGCGGGCACCAACTCGCCGCAAGGCGCCGACTCGTCGAAATTCTTGCCGAAGTCCCAGGGACGGCCGTGGTCCTTGCCCCATTGCTGCAGGTCGCGGCGCGTCATGTCGAGGCCCACCGCATAGCCGAAGATATGGTCGTTCGCGCGCCTGGCGTCGATGCGCCGCCCGCCTTTGGCGAGCGCCACTACCATTTCGGTCTCGTAATGGTAGTTCGAAGTTTTCGCCGGGTAGTGCACCGTGCCGCCGCGCGGCACGATCGCATGCTCGGTCTTCAGGAAGAAAAACGGCTGCTCGCGCCCGTCCCCGCCCATCTCCTTCTGGTGCTCGGCATAGTTGCGGCCGACGCAGAAGATGCGGCGCACCGGGAAGGTGTCGGCGCTGCCGGCGATAGGCAGCGACGGCGGGGTCCACAGCGAAATTGCATGGGCCATCGAAAGTCCTCGAAAACCCGGGATTTTAGTCGATGCGCCGCACCACGGCGTCGTCCCGGACCAGGGTGCGGCAGGCAAGGATGATCCCCTTCGCTCGCTCTTGCGGCGTGAGCACGTGCTCGGAATGCTCCAGCTCGACGACCTCGCCCGACACCAGCTCGCATTTGCAGGTGCCGCAATTGCCCCCCTGGCAGGAAAAAGGGAAAGGCACGCCGGCGCGCAGAAGCGACGACAGGATGGTATCGCCCGCCTCGACCGGTACCGGTTCGACGCGGCCTTCTAAAGTAATCTGCATGCGAGCGCTGCGATGGTAGCAATGAAAAAGGGGCGCCGAAGCGCCCCTTTTTTGCGGTAGCAGCGTGCTGCTTAGATGCGGTAGGCCGCCTCGCCGTGCGCGGTCGTATCGAGACCCTCGCGCTCTTCCTCTTCGGGCACCCGCAGGCCGATCGTGAGGTCGACCAGCTTGAACGCGACCAGCGCTACCACGCCGGACCAGACGATGGTCACGCCGACCGCCTTGGCTTGAACCCACAGCTGCTCGCCAATCGACGTGAAGCCGGTAGTTGCCGTGACCCAGTCGGTCACGAATCCAGGTCCGCCCAGGCTGGGCGAGGCGAACACGCCGGTGAGCAGCGCGCCGAGGATGCCGCCGACTGCGTGCACGCCGAATACGTCGAGCGAGTCGTCCGCGCCAAGCAGGCGCTTGAGGGCATTGACACCCCACAGGCACACCAGCCCGGCGGCAAGGCCGATGACGAATGCGCCCGGGAGACCGACGTTGCCCGCCGCCGGGGTGATCGCCACCAGTCCGGCGACCGCGCCCGAGGCGCCGCCCAGCATGGTCGGCTTGCCCTTGAACAGTGCTTCGCCGAGGCTCCAGGAGAGCACCGCGCAGGCGGTGGCGAGGTAGGTGTTCAGGAAGGCGAGCGCGGCCGAGTTTCCGGCTTCCAGCGCCGAGCCGGCGTTGAAGCCGAACCAGCCCACCCACAGCAGCGAGGCGCCGATCATGGTGAGCGGCAGATTGTGCGCCGGCATCGCTTCCTTGCCGTAGCCGATGCGCTTGCCGACCAAGTAGGCGCCCACCAGTCCGGCGACGCCGGCATTGATGTGCACCACCGTTCCGCCGGCGAAGTCGAGTGCGCCCCATTGCCAGATGAGGCCGGCCTTGGCGGTGACCGCGTCGGCCAGCTTCGGATCGGTATACGCGTCGGGCCCCATCCAGAACCACACCATGTGCGCGATCGGCGTATAGGCGAACGTGAACCAAATGACGATAAACGCGAGCACCGCCGAGAACTTGGCGCGCTCGGCGAAAGCGCCAAGGATCCGGCAGCAGGTGATGGCCGCGAAGGTGGCCTGGAAGGCGACGAACACGATCTCGGGAATCACCACCCCTTTCGAGAACGTCGCCGCGGGGGCGAACTCTCCCTTGCCGGCGTCCAACGCGCCGCTGAGGAACAGTCGATCGAAGCCGCCGAAGTAAGCGTTGCCCTCGGTGAAGGCGAGGCTGTAGCCGTAGACGACCCACAGCACCGTCACCAGCGAGAAGACGACGAATACCTGCATCAGCATCGATAGCGCGTTCTTCGAGCGCACCATGCCGCCGTAGAACAGCGCGAGCCCCGGGACACTCATCATGATGACCAGCGCGGTGCACACCAGCATCCACGCCGTGTCGCCCTTGTTGGGAGTCGGCGCGGTTTTCGCTTCCGCGGCAGGCTTCGCCGCCTCGGCGGTCGCGGCCGGCTTGTCCGGCGTTGCCGCCGGCTTGTCCTGCGCCAGCGTCGAGCCGGCGAACGCCACCGCGGCAGCGAAGGCCAGTAATCCGAATAGCTTTTTCATTTTCATTCCCCTAGATTGCAGCCGCATCGGTCTCGCCGGTGCGGATGCGGATGACTCTCTCGAGATCGAATACGAAGATCTTGCCGTCGCCGATCTTGCCGGTGTTCGCCGATTTCTCGATCGCCTCGATCGCCTGCTCGAGCAACTCGGTCTTGATCGCGGCCTCGACCTTCACCTTGGGCAGGAAATCGACCACGTACTCCGCGCCGCGGTAGAGCTCGGTGTGGCCTTTCTGGCGCCCGAAGCCCTTGACCTCCGTGACGGTGATCCCCTGCACGCCGATCGCCGACAGCGCTTCGCGCACTTCGTCGAGCTTGAACGGCTTGATGATTGCGGTAACCATTTTCATGCGGGTCTCCTGGGCAGGCGCCTGCGCGCCCGCCGCTTGGGTTCAGAAGGTCTTGCTCACCGACAGCACGATGGTGGAATCGCCCAGGCTCAAGAACCGCCCGGCCGCGTTCGTACCCGTCCAGCCACCAGCGTCGGTAGTGTCGACGTACGCGGCGCCGAACACCCAGCCGCCGATGTCCTTGGTGACGCCGAGCTTGTAATCGGTGTAGTCGAGATCGCCCCGGTTCTTGACCTTTTGCTGGCCTATGTGCCCGTTAATGCCCCATCCGTTGCCGAGGTCGTAGGTCGCAGAGAGGTCGATGTAACTGGAGTTTTTGGTATTCGGAATCGAGAAGAACTCGGAGACTGCGTGGAAATACTTGAGGCTCACAAACTTCCAGGAGCCGCCGACGTAGATTTCCGTGTTGTCCACCTTGGGAGCGGAACCGGGGTAGTAGTAGTAAAGCAGGCCGACGTCGAGACCGATATCACCGAAGCTCCTCTTGTAGCCGCCGTAAAAATCCATCTCGATCGGCGAGCCGAAGAAAAGCGTCTCGGAGATGCTCGAATTCCAGTTCCCGACGTATAGGCCGCTGCTATGCGCGTAGTCAAAGCCCCCCTGCAGCGCGGGCTCTTCGAACGTCTGGGTGAGGCCGCGGAAGCGGTAGTCCGAGGCGAGGGTCATGTTGCCGGTGACGGCCGGAGCCGGCGTCGCTTGCGCCGCGGCCGTTAGCGGGGCAGCAAGCGCCGCGGCTACGGAAAGCGACAGGATGGTCTTGCGCATTGGGTCTCCCTTGAGGTGGATAGGTCAGCAGTGCGCTGTCTGCTTAGCACCTCCTGTGCCAGCACAATTATTACTTTATTTCAATGAGTTGAAGGAGCAGTAGCCAAGCGATGCACGAAACTGGTGCACTGCAATTCGACCCCTGCCCGGCTTTAGTGCGCGGCGCAGTGATAACTTGCGGCGATGATCGACAAGCGATTTTTTGATGATCTGGGCGAGCGCATCAGCGAGGCGCTGCGCAACTCGCCGGCGCAGGATATCGAGAAGAACCTGAAGGCCCTGCTGGCGGGCTGGTTCGACCGGCTCGACCTGGTGTTGCGCGAGGACTTCGAGGTGCAGAAAAAGCTCCTCGAGCGCGCGCAGGCCAAGCTCGCCGATCTCGAGGCGCGCATCGCAGAGCTTGAGTCTCGCGCGCCGCGACCGCCCGCCCCGTAAACCGTTCGCGCCCCCGCGGCGTTGGTCGGTAAGCAAAGGGGGTCGAGAATGTCCGTGGCCACGGTCGCGAGCCGCGCGCTCGCCGGGATCGACGCGCCGGAGGTCACCGTCGAAGTGCACCTCGGGCCGGGGCTGCCCGCTTTCCATATCGTCGGACTGCCGGATGCGGAAGTGCGCGAGGCGCGCGACCGCGTGCGCGCCGCGCTGAACCACACACACTTCGAGTTTCCGGCGCGGCGCATCACGGTGAATCTCGCGCCGGCGGAACTGCCGAAGGACTCCAGCCGCTTCGATCTGCCGATCGCGCTCGGTATTCTCGCCGCGAGCGGCCAGCTCGCACCGGAGGCGCTCGCCGGGCAGGAATTTGCCGGCGAGCTTTCTCTGACCGGCGAGCTGCGTCCGGTGCGCGGTGCGTTGGCGATGGCGCTGTCGGCGCGCGCTGCCGGGAGAGCGTTCGTGCTTCCCGCAGGCGATGCGCCGCAGGCTGCGTTGGCGGAAGGTGCCCGCATTTTGCCTGCGCGCTCCCTTCTTGAAGTGGTCGCTCACCTTGCCGGCGAAGCGCTGCTGGCCGAGTACGCCGCCAGCGCGCCGCCCGAGCCGCCGGTGTACCCGGACTTCAGCGACGTAAAAGGCCAACAGCAGGTGAAGCGCGCGCTGGAAGTCGCCGCTGCCGGGAGTCACAGCGTCCTGATGGTGGGACCGCCGGGCACCGGCAAATCGATGCTGGCGGCGCGCTTTCCCGGCATCCTCCCGGCGCTGTCCGAGGCCGAGGCGCTGGAGGTGGCCGCTATCCACTCCGTGTCCACGAATGGCTTCGAGGCGCTGCGCTGGGGGCAGCGACCGTACCGCTCGCCCCACCACAGCGCTTCGGGCGCCGCGCTGGTCGGGGGCGGCATCCTGCCGCGCCCGGGCGAGATCTCGCTCGCGCACCACGGCGTGCTGTTCCTGGACGAGCTGGCGGAGTTCGACCGCGACGTGCTGGAGGCGCTGCGCGAGCCGCTAGAGTCGGGCCGCGTGTCGATCGCACGCGCGGCCCGCCAGGCGCTATTCCCGGCGCGTTTCCAGCTGGTGGCGGCAATGAACCCCTGTCCTTGCGGGCACTGCGGCGACCGCGGCGGCCGCTGCCGCTGCACTCCCGAGCGCATCGCGCGCTACCGCGGCCGCATCTCAGGGCCGCTCGCCGATCGCATCGACATCAAGCTCGAGGTGCCCGCGCCGCGCGAGGCCGAGCTCGTGGCACCGGTGGCGGGCGAGCCGTCGGAGGCGATTCGCAATCGAGTCCAGCGCGCGCGGCAGGTTCAAATCTCAAGGCAGGGGAAACCGAATTCGCTGCTTGGCACTCGCGAAATCGACCGGCACTGCGCGACCGATCGCGACGGCGACCAGCTGCTGCGCCATGCGCTCGCGCGGCTGCTGCTGTCCGCGCGCGCCTACCACCGCGTCTTGCGGGTGGCGCGTACGGCTGCGGATTTGGCAGAAAAAACTTCCATTACTGCCGAGCACATCGCGGAGGCGATACAGTATCGGCGTCTCGACGCCAGCTTCTGATTCCTCGAGCGGCAGGGTGGGCCATTTGCCGTAACGGGCGTTGCGGATCGAGCGGCCGGAGGAGCAAAATGCCCAGCAAGCAAACCTGCAAGCCCTGAATCGGGAGCCGCAGTCTCATGAGAGTACGTTTCTGGGGAACGAGGGGGTCGATCGCCACCCCCGGGCCGGGCACGAACCACTTCGGCGGCAATACCTCCTGCGTCGA
>DASQGB010000211.1:0-4037 GCA_035632815.1 Burkholderiales bacterium
GTCGAGTCGGTGCGCTTCATGACCGCGTTCTGGAAGGACGCGCACGACGAAGGCGGCCTCGCCTGGGACGACTCGAACAACAACCGTGCCTTCCTCTCGGGCACGATCTGCGCGACGCTGAACGGCGCCTCGATCTACATCGAGTCGCTGCGCAAGCCCGACCAGTACAAGACCGAGAAGGGCGCGCAGCTCAAGACCGACATCCTGCATGCGCCGCTGCCGAGAGGCCCCGCGGGCCAGTTCGCGATGCACACGTTCCATTCGCACGTGATTCCCGCCTATTCCAAGAACCAGAAGGCGGCCAAGGAGTTCCTGACGTGGATGCACACGCCGGCGAACTACGAGAAGTGGTTCGTCTCGCAAAAGGGCTTCGCCACGCCGCCGACGCCGGTTTGGGAGAAGCACAAGATGTGGGAGGAGGATCCGGTGATGGCGCCGTACCGCGTCGCCGGCCGGCTCGGCCTGACACCCGGCTACGCCGGCCCGTCGGACCGCAAGGCCGCCGAGGCGCTCACCAAGTACATCATCACCGACATGTACGCCAAGGCGATCCAGGGCGGCACGCCCGAGGCGGCGGTGAAGTGGGCGGCGGGTGAGCTGAAGAGCATCTACGGCTAGCCGGGAAGCGCGGCATTGAACGCCTCCACGGGCGTCGCGACGCGGGGGCCGATCAGCCGGATGCTCGAGCGCGAGGGCGCGCTCGCCTTCTGGCTGCTCGTCCCCACGCTCGCGCTGCTCACGCTGTTCATCGCCTACCCGTTCGTGCGGGGCGTGTGGCTTTCGTTCACCAGCTCCGTGGTCGGGGTGCCGGGAGAGTTCGTCGGGCTGAAGAACTTCGCCAAGATCCTGAACGACTCGATCTTCCGCACCGCGGCCCTCAACACCGTCGTGTATACGGCGATCACCACGGTGTTCAAGCTGGCGCTCGGCCTGTGGCTCGCGCTGCTGCTCAACCGGCATTTCCGCGGCAAGGCCTGGGTGCGCGCCTTCATCCTGCTGCCCTTCATCATCCCTACCGTGCTCTCGACGCTCGCGTGGAAGTGGATGTTCGACCCGACCTTCAGCGTGCTCAATTGGCTGTTCTGGAAGCTCTCGTTCATCAACACGCGCATCGGCTGGCTGAGCGACCCGGATCTCGCCATGGCGTGCGTGATCAGCGTAAACGTCTGGCGCGGCGTGCCGTTCTACGCCATCAGCCTGCTCGCCGGGCTGCAGACCATCAACCAGGACCTGCACGAGGCTGCCGCCATCGACGGCGCCAACCGCTTCCAGCGCTTCTGGTACGTCACCTGGCCGCTGCTCTTGCCGGTGACCATGGTGGTGGTGCTGTTCTCGGTGATCCAGACCTTCGCCGATTTCCAGCTGGTGTATGTCCTCACCGGCGGCGGGCCGGCCAACGCCACGCACCTCTTCGCCACTTACGCCTACCAGATCGGCATCGGCACCGGCCTGTTGAGCGAAGGCGCCGCGATCTCGCTGGCGATGTTTCCTGCGCTTTTGCTCATCGTGATCTTGCAGCTCTGGTACATCCGCCGGGTGGAAAATAGGTGAAATGAGCCGTTAGCCCATGATCGAAGGCGCGAAGTGGCAGAAGTGGCTGTGGTTCTACCTGCCGATGGGGATGTTCATCCTCGCGCTGCTGTTTCCGTTCTACTGGATGCTGGTGACTACGGTGAAGCCCGACGGCGAGCTCTACCGGCCGTGGAACCACGCGCAGTACTCGCCGTTCTGGACCTCCAGCCCGACGTTCGACCACGTCAAGAACCTGCTGCAGGAGACGCTGTTCGGCGTCTGGATGTGGAACACGATGCTGATCGCGTTGGTGGCGACGCTGATCTCCCTCTTCTGCGGCGTGATCGCGGGCTATGCGCTCGCACGGCTGCGCTTCCGCTGGGCGGGGCTGCTCGGCACGGCGATCTTCGTCACCTACCTCGTGCCGCAGACGCTGATCTTCATCCCGCTCTCCGACATCATCCGCGAATACCGCATCGGCGATACGCCGTGGGCGCTGATCCTCACCTATCCCACGTTCCTGATCCCGTTCTGCACCTGGCTGATGATGGGCTACTTCAAGACCATCCCGAAGGAGCTCGAGGAATGCGCGCGCATCGACGGCGCGACACGCTGGCAGGCGATGGTCTACATCATCTTCCCGATCGCCCTGCCGGGAATCCTGTCGGCCGGGATCTTCGCCTTCACGCTGTCGTGGAACGAGTTCATCTACGCGCTGGTGTTCCTGTCCTCGCCCGAGCAGAAGACGGTTCCGGTGGGCGTGGTGTCGGAGCTGATCCGCGGCGACGTCTTCTACTGGGGACCGCTGATGGCGGGGGCGCTGCTCGGCTCGATCCCAGTGGCGATCGTCTATTCTTTCTTCGTCGAGCACTACGTCGCCGGCATGACCGGCAGTGTGAAGGGCTGAAATGGCCAAAGTTGTCTTAAGTCATCTCAATAAGAACTACGACGAGAAGACTCACGCCGTAAAGGACGTGAACCTCGAGATCCGCGACCGCGAATTCGTGGTGCTGGTTGGCCCTTCGGGCTGCGGAAAAACCACGACGCTCAGGATGGTGGCGGGCCTCGAGGAGATCACCTCGGGCGAGATCCGCATCGACGAGCGCGTGGTCAACGACCTGCCGCCGATGGACCGCGATATCGCCATGGTGTTTCAGAACTACGCGCTCTATCCGCACATGAGCGTCTACGACAACATGGCCTTCGGCCTGAAGATGCGCAAGTTCAACAAGGCCGAGATCGAGAAGCGCGTGCGCCGGGCCGCCGACATCCTCGGCATCCACGAGCTGCTCGCGCGCCGGCCGCGCCAGCTCTCGGGCGGACAGCGCCAGCGCGTGGCGTTGGGCCGGGCGATCGTGCGCGATCCGCGCGTGTTTCTGTTCGACGAGCCGCTCTCCAATCTGGACGCGAAACTGCGCGTCCAGATGCGGGTGGAGTTGAAGCGCCTGCATGAGCGGCTGGCCACCACCGCGATCTACGTCACGCACGACCAGGTCGAGGCCATGACGCTGGGCGACCGCGTGGTGGTGATGAAGGACGGCGTGGTGCAGCAGGTCGGCGAGCCGCTCGAGCTCTACGGCCGGCCGGCCAACCGCTTCGTCGCCAGCTTCATCGGTTCGCCGGCGATGAACTTCGCGGAGGTCACCATCTCACAGGCAAGCGGTGCCCTATGGGCGGAAACCGCGGGGCTTCGCCTTAAAATTCCTTTATTCAAACAGGAGGCACTGCGTCGCTACGCCGGCGAGAAGATCACGCTCGGCGTGCGACCGGAAGCGCTGCGCATGGCGAACGGCGGCGATTCGGCGGATTGCACCTTCGATTCGACGGTCGAAGTGGTGGAGCCGCTCGGCTCCGAGATCCTGCTCGACGTGCGCGCCGGAACGCATGCGATCGTGGCACGGCTTGATCCCGCCACCCGAGTGAAGGTGCGCGACACGGTGCGCCTCGCCTTCGACCCGGAGCGCCTGCACTTCTTCGACGCGAAGTCAGAAGCGGCGATCTGACCGAGGTGCTGTCCTGCCCGATCGCGGATGCGCACCTGCACGTCTGGGATCCGCAGATGCATTACTACCCCTGGCTGTGCGACCCGCAGCCGATCGCGTTCCGCTACGGCGATTACAGCGCGCTGCGCAGGCGCTACCTTGTCGAGGACTACCGCGCGGACACTCAGGGCTGGCCGGTGATGCGGGGCGTGTATGTCGAAGCCGAGTGGAATCCCGCCGATCCGCTGGGCGAGATGGACTTTATCTCTCAGATCCACAAGCAGCATTCATTTCCGACCGTTGCAATCGCCCAGGCATGGCTCGACCGCGCGGATTGCGCCGCGGTGCTCGAAGCTCAGGCGCAGCATGCGTTCGTGCGTGGCGTGCGCCACAAGCCGGCACCGGGCATGATGGACGATCCGAAGTGGCGGGCCGGCTACCGGCGGCTTGCGCCGTTGGGCCTGCATTACGAGCTGCAGGCGCCATGGCGCCAGCTCGGCGAAGCGGCGCGCCTCGCGCGCGATTTTCCGGACACATCCATCG
>DASQGB010000212.1:0-5919 GCA_035632815.1 Burkholderiales bacterium
CTGCTGGTCATCACGCCGCTCACCTTCCTCGGCGGCACCTTCTACTCCATCAGCGTGCTTCCCCCGGTATGGCAGACCGTGACCCTGTTCAACCCGGTGCTCTACCTGGTCAGCGGCTTTCGCTGGAGCTTCTACGAGATCGCGGACGTGCACGTGGGGGTGAGCCTCGCGGCGACGCTCGCATTCTTCCTGCTCTGCCTCGCCGCGGTGGCGTGGATCTTCAGGACCGGGTATCGCCTGAAGAGTTGATGGTTACGTGAGAGGGTATGCCTTGGGACGGCTTCGCCGCAGAAGATTCCTCATAAGGGCAGGGGCGCTGCTCGCCACGCCAGTCGCATCCTTCGCTCAGCAGCCAGCCCGGCTTGTTCGAATTGGAGTCCTGGCCGTGCCCTCAGCCGCCAACTACGCAAGCCGGACGGAAGCGCTGCGTGCCGGTTTACGCGACTTCGGCTATGTGGAGGGCAGGAACACGCACATCGAGTTCCGCTCGGCCGAGGGGAAATTCGAGCGACTGCCTGAGCTGGCTGCCGAGCTCGTCGGGCAAAACGTCGACGTAATCGTGACCGCAGGAACGCCGGCGATCCGAGCGGCCAAGCAGGCAACTGCAACCGTCCCGATTGTGATCGCGGCCGTAGGCGACGCCGTCGCTGGAGGGCTCGTCGCCAGTCTTTCGAGGCCGGGCGGAAACATCACTGGCTCTACGTACTTCGCTCCGGAGCTCGCAGCAAAGCAGCTCCAGCTGATCGGAGAGGCACTTCCCCAAACAATGCGAGTCGCGGTGGTCGTCAACCCGGACAATCCGGCGATGGGACCGACCTTGCAGGCCGTGGAATCGGCTGCAAGCTCGCTTAAGCTGGAACTGGAGCAATTTGCGGTGCGAGAGCCAGCGGACTTCGACGCTGCGTTTGCGACGATTGCCAGGAAGGGCTACAAGGCCGCCTTGATCATCGATGACCCGATCACGATCTCGAACGCCAGGGCACTGGCGGACCTGGCGCTGCAGCACCGGCTGGCGACAGCGGGCTTTATCGAGTACGCGGAAGCGGGCGGCCTCATGGGCTATGGGGTGAATCTCAATGCAATGTGGCGTCGCGCCGCTTTTTTCGTAGACAGGATTCTCAAAGGCGCGAGTCCCGGAGAGATTCCGGTGGAGCGCTCGACGAGATTCGATCTGGTCATCAACCGCAAAACGGCTAAAGGATCGAGGTTACCCTTGCACCATCGATACTCCTGCGCGCCGACCGGGTGATCGAATGAGCGCCAGTGGCCTGAATCGCCTACAACCGAGGAGAAAATCATGCTGAAAAATGCACCGATACGCGCTTACATCCCGGCGACCGACGTGGAGCGCGCCCGCAAGTTCTATGAGATGACCCTGGGCCTGAAAGCCAAGGTGGAATACGCAGGGGGCGTCATCTACGAATGCGGCCAGGGCACCGAGGCTTTTCTCTACCCGACGATCAACGCCGGCACTTCGCGGGCGAGCCAGGCCTACTGGCAGGTGGAGGACGTCGAGGCCGAGGTCACGGTTCTCAAGGCGAGAGGCGTGGTCTTCGAGGAGTACGACATGCCGGAGATGGAGATGAAGAACAGCATCGCCACCGGCGGCGGCGCGAAGACCGCGTGGTTCAAGGACAGCGAAGGCAACATCCTCGCCGTGAGCCAGGTCATCTAGGGCGCACGCCGGATGAACGCCCGCGCCGACACGCACAGCAAGATCATCGGCTATCTCCTGTGGATCTTCGGCTTCACCGGCTCGCACCGCTTCTACTTCGGCCGGCCGGTGACCGGCACGATCTGGTTCTTCACGCTGGGCCTGCTGCTCGTTGGCTGGATCGTCGACGCGTTCCTCATCCCCTGGATGGAGCGCACCGCGGAGCTGCGCTACACCCCGGGGCCGATCAGCTACAACGTCGCCTGGATCCTGCTCACCTTCCTCGGCATCTTCGGCATCCACCGCTTCTACATGGGCAAATGGCTCACCGGCCTGATCTACCTCGTGAGCGGGGGCGTGCTGCTGCTTGGCGTGCTCTACGATTTCTGGACGCTCAATTCACAGGTCAGCGAGGAGAACCGCCTGAAGGGCGGCCGCTGAGCATAAGTGGTAGACGCTGAGCGTCTAGCGGTAGAAGACGTGCCGGCCGATGCGGGCGACGCGCTTCTTCTCTTTCGCCCAGTCGGGCTTGATGTAGGTGGCGTGGAAAAAAAGCGCCCCCTGCATCGTCGGCACCGCGCGGCCGTAGTAGACCGCCTCCGCGATCTTGCGGGCAAGCTGCCATTCCTCCCCGGAGGGTTCGGGCAGCGAGTCGAACTCGGTCCACGAGAAGGCGCCGACGTAGCGCTTGCGGATCGGATCCCAGTTCTTCTGGTGGACCACCTCGCAGACCGTCTTCGGATAAAGGCGCGAGGCCTTGCGGTTCATGGTCACCTCGGCCACCGCGTACTGGCCGGCGACGGGCTCGCCGCGCGCCTCGAAGTACACGTTGCGCGCAAGGCAGGCAAGCTCGCGCGCCTGCAGCTCGCGCGCGACATTGCGCTTGTCGTCCTGGTGCGCAAACACCGCCTGCATCGCGAACCCCAGGGAGATGAGGAATCCGCAGATGAGCGTGACGAAAACGCACGCTTCCTTGTCCGCGGTATACCAGGCAAGGCGCGTGTGGTACCAGAGATCGGTAAGGAGATAACGCACGGCAGCCATGCTGCGCTGCGGGGTACGCCCCGTCGAGGCATAATTCCCGCGATGCGACCGATACTTACCTTTTTACTGATTGCGTTTTCGCACAGCGCGCTGGCGCAGAGCGACTATCCGATGCGCCCGATCCGTCTCATCGTCACCGTGCCGCCGGGCGGCGCGGCCGATTTCATTGCGCGGCTGGTGGGCGGCAAGCTCGCCGAATCGATGGGCCAGCCGGTGCTGGTCGAGAACCGCGGCGGCGCCGGCGGCACCATCGCCACCGAAGCGGTCGCCAAGGCGCCCGCCGACGGCTACACGCTGCTGCAGAATTCCATCACTACCCATGGCGTGGGCCCGCACCTCTACTCGAAGCTGCCGTACGACCCGGTGAAGGATTTCGCCCCGGTGTCGATGCTCGCGCTCCTGCCGCTGGTCATGGCGGTGAACGCGGAGCTGCCTGCCCGCAGCGTGCCCGAGCTCATCGCTCTGTCCAAAACCAGCAACCTGAACTTCGCCTCCTCGGGGAACGGCGGCGCGCCGCACATGGCCGCGGAGCTCTTCAAGAGCGTCACCGGCGCGCCGATCACGCACGTGCCATACAAAGGGAGCGGGCCCGCGGTGGCCGATCTGGTCGGCGCCCGCGTGCAGATCATGTTCGACGCCGCCCCCTCGCTGATCGCGCATATTCGGAGTGGCAGGCTGCGCGTGCTCGCCGCAGCCAGCCCGCAGCGCAACCGCCTGCTGCCCGAGGCGCCGACCTTCGCCGAGCTCGGCCATCCGCAGGTCGCGGTGTCGCTGTGGTATGGCGTGCTGACTCCTGCCGGCACGCCGGGCTTTGCGGTGGAACGACTGAATCGGGAAATCACGAAGGCGCTCGAATCGAGCGACGTGCGCGAGCGCCTTCTCGCGCAAGGCGCCGAGCCGCAGCCGGGCTCGCCGGAGGCGTTCGCCTCCTTCATGCGCGAAGAGATGGCGAAATGGGCGCCGGTGGTGAAGCAGGCGGGAGTGAAGCTGGATTGACCGGAGAGCTCGCGCGCTTCCTCGCCGAGTCGCGCTGGGAGGACATGCCTCCCGGCATCCGGCGCGAGGCGAAGCGCGCGGTCCTCAACGCGGCCGGCTGCATGCTCGCCGGCCGCAGCGATCCGGCAGTGCGGATATTGAGCGATGCGTTCGATGACGCTGCGCTCCTCGACGCGGCCGCCATCACCGCCCTGGATTACGACGACACGCACCTCGCCACGGTGATCCATGCCACCCCGCCGGTGGCGGGCGCGCTATTCGCCCTGGCAAGACGTCGGGCGGTTCCCGGCGTGGAGCTCGCGCACGCCTTCATCCTCGGTGTCGAGACGGCCTGCCGCCTCGGCAATGCGGTGACGCCGGGGCATTACGAGCGCGGCTGGCACATCACCGGCACTTGCGGTGTGTTCGGCGCCGCGGCCGCTTGCGGTGTCGTCCTTAAGTTGAGTCCTTCGCAAATGAGGCATGCGCTCGGCATCGCCGCCACCCAGGCGGCGGGGCTAGTCGAGATGCTCGGCAGCATGGCGCGCGTGCTCAACGCCGGCTTCGCCGCGCGCAACGGCCTCGCCGCGGCCGAGCTCGCCGCCAAGGGCTTCCAGGGCCCCGAACGGCCGATCGAAGGCGCGCGCGGCTTCGTAGCCGTCTTCGGCGGCAACCGCAACCTGGCCGCGCTGACCGAGGGGTTGGGACGAAGCTGGGAGCTCGCCAGCCTGACCTACAAGCCCTATCCCTGCGGCGTGGTGCTGCATGCGCTCGTCGACGGCTGCCTCGAATCCAGGGAAGAGCTGCGCGCAGCGCAAGAGCTCGCCGTCAGCCTCCACCCCCTGGCGGTCGAGCGCACCGACCGGCCCGAGCCTCGCGATGCCACCGAAGCAAGGCTGAGCGCGCAGCATGCCGTGGCGGTGGCGCTGCTTCGCGGCCGCGCAGGGCTGGCGGAATTCAGCGACGCGGCGGCCGCCGATCTCGAAGTAGCGGCCTTCAGGCGGCGCGTTCGCGTGGCTCAAGACGACCGGCTGGACAAGATGGCGGCCGTCATTACCGCCGGCAAGACCGTCATTCGGGTCAGCGCGCCCAGGCCGATGGACGACGCCAGGCTGGAGGCCAAATTCCGCGAGCTGGCGGGCGCTCGCGCGGAGGAATGGCTGCGCTTTGTCGACTCGCTCGAATCCCTCGAGCGGGTATCCCTGCCCGACTGAGCTAGTCGAGCGGGGTGAGGCCCTGCTGGACGGCGAACTTGGTCCGGGATTCCTTGCTGGGTTAACATCCGGCCGCCGTGCGGCGACCCGCCGGCGATCCCGGCATGGTGAAAGATCTTTACCGCTACATCTGGAAGGTAAGCGCGCGGCACCAGGTGCTCCTGTCGCTGCTCGCGGTGGCCATTTTCTTGATCGAGCTGGCGCCGCTCGAGCTGCAGCGGCGCATCGTCAATGGTGCTGTCGAGGGCCGGGGGTTCGAGTTCGTCGGCATGCTATGCCTGGTCTATGTCGGCGTGGAGCTCGTGCACGGGGGTCTCAAGCTCGTGATGAACGTCTATCGCGGCTCCGTGGCCGAGGCCGCGAACAAGCGCCTGCGCCTGCAAATGAACCCGGCCGCGGACGCCGCCAAGACAGACGCAGTCAAAGAGGCGGAGGAGGGCGTCAAGATCTCGATGATCGTCGCCGAGGTCGAGTCGGTCGGCAACTTCGTCGGCTCGAGCTTCTCCGAGCCGCTGCTCAACGCCGGCATCCTGCTGAGCATATTGGGCTACATGGTCTTTACGCAGCCTTGGATGGCGCTGGTCGCGCTTCTCATATTCTTCCCGCAGTTCCTGTTCATCCCATTCCTGCAGGAGGCGATCAACCGCCGTACCAAGCGGCGCATCGAGACCATGCGGGCGCTCAGCGTCGATATCGTCGACGAGGCGGCCGAGCGCTCGGGCGAGCGTTCGGAGCAGACCTTCCGGCGCCGCATCGGCAGGGTCTACGAGCTGAACATGCAGATCTTCCGGCGCAAGTACGGTATGAACTTCCTGATGAACCTGTTCTATCACCTCGGTATCATCGGCATCCTCGCCGTGGGCGGCTGGCTGGTGCTGCAGGGGAAGACCGAGGTGGGCACCATCGTCGCCTTCATCTCGGGGCTGAGCCGCATGAACGATCCGTGGGGCGACCTGGTGGACTTTTTTCGCAACCTGACCAACACCGGCCTGAAATACCGCATGATCGCCGAGCAGCTCGACGAATCAAGGG
>DASQGB010000213.1:0-6089 GCA_035632815.1 Burkholderiales bacterium
GCGCCGCTGCCGCGGCGGCGTGCTCGGCTGCGATGCGCTCCTGCGTGGCGGCGAGCGCCCTCGCCTTGACTTCCTCGGCTTCGCGCGTCGCCTGGGCGGCGTTGGCCTCGGCTTCGAGCCGCTCGCGCGCCGCGCGCTTCAGGGCCGCGTCGGCGATCTCGCGCTCGCGCGCGACACGCGCGGCCTCGGTCTCGACGTAGCTGCGGGCCTCGGCCGCCTGGCGCGCGGCCTGTTCGGCGCCTGCGTGCCGCTCGGCCTCGGCCAGCGCCTGGGTCTCGGTCTGCACGCGCTCGGCCGCCTTCTGCTCGGCGGCCTGCTCAAGCAGGCGCCGCTCCTCGGCGAGTGCGGTGGCGCGCTCTTCGGCCTCGCGCCGCTTCTCGGCCTGCTCCAGCGTGGCGCGCTCGGTTTGCGCGCGCTCCTTCGCCACGCGGACGCCATCGAGCTCGGCGTTACCGCGCGCCTCGGCCTCGCGGTTGAGCTTGTCCTCGGCCTGCTTGCGCTCGCGCGCCGCCTCGAGCACGCGCACCTCCGCCTCCGCGCGCTCGCGCGCGGCGCGGCGCGCCTGCTCCTCCGACGCGGCGCGCGCGCGCATCGCCGCCGACGCCGCCTGCTCGGACTCGGCGCGGCTCTTGGCGTGCTGCGCGGCCTCCTCCTCCTTCTTGCGGCGCCCTTCGGCCAGCGCCGCGGCCTTCTTCTCCGCTTCCTCGCGCTGTCGCGCCTCGGCGAGCGCCGCCGCCTCGGCGCGCGCGCGCTCGTTCACCAGGCGCGCCGCCTTGGCCTCGGCCTCGGTGCGCGCGTGCGCGAGGCGCCTGAGCTCGGCCTCGGCCTGCTGGCGCTCGCGCGCGAGATCGAGGCCGCGCTTCTCCTCGCCGACGCGCGCCTGCGCCACTTCCTCGCCGCTCTTCTCGGCTTCGATGCGCTCGCGCTCGGCGTCCTGCAGCTTTTCGAATAGCTTGCTCATTTGGTCCTTGCGTTGCTTCTCGCGGTGGCTTTGCTGGTGTCTTTCACGGGTGGCTTGGGACTCTCTTTGGCGGGGCCTTTCGCTCCGAAGTCCAAATTGATGAGGTCGCCCAGCTGGTCGGCGTAGGTCTCGCGCACCTTCTTCATCACCGGCAGCGCCTTCCTGAAAGCCTCGATCAATGCAGGATCGTACTTTTTCCCGCCGCCGGCCTCAATGTCCACGGCGGCGTCCTCGACGCTCTTCGGCTCGCGGTAGAACTGGGTGGTGGTCATCGCCTCGAAGGCGTCCACGATGGCCATCACCCGCCCGGCCCAGGGAATCGCCTCGCCCTTCAGGCCCTGGGGGTAGCCCGTGCCGTCCCAGCGCTCGTGGTGGGTGAGCGCGATCTGGCGCGCCAGTTTCAGCAGCGGGTCGTCGTGCTCGCCGATGATGTCGGCGCCCATCTGCGGGTGGCGCCTGACGCGCTCCCAGTCGGGCGCCGAGAGCTTCTCCTTCTTGCGCAGGATCTCGGCAGGCACGCCGAGCTTGCCGACGTCGTGCAGGGGAGCTGCGACCAGCATCATCTCGCAGACCTGGGGCTTGGCGCCGGCGCCCTGCGAGATCAGCTTTGCGTACTGCGCAAGACGCATCACCCGGTTGCCGACCGCGGCGCTCTCGTGCATCTCCATGGCGCGCCCGAGGCGGCGGATCAGCTGGGTGCGCGTCGCCTCGAGCTGCACGGTGCGCTCCTGCACCAGGCGCTCGAGCTCCTGGCGCTGGTTGGCGAGCGCGAGATGCGTGCGCACGCGCGCCTTGAGCACCGCCGCGTTGATCGGCTTGGTGATGTAGTCGACTGCGCCGACCTCGAAGCCCTCGGCCTGGTCCTTCGGGTCGCTGCGGCCGGTGAGGAAGATGATCGGGATGTCGGCGGTGATCAGCTCGGCCTTGAGCGCCATGCAAACCTCGAAACCCGAGACCTCGGGCATGTCGATGTCGAGCAGGATCAGGTCCGGGCGCGGCTTCTTGCCCGCGAGCTCGATGGCCGTGCCCGGGTCCTCCGCGGTGAGCACCTGGCAGTCCGCCTCCAGGATCTTGGCGATCAGCGCGAGGAGATCGGCGGCGTCGTCCACGGCGAGGATCACCGGGCGCTCCTTCATCGGCGCGCCCTGCGCTTCGCCTTCTCGAGCAGGCGCGCGTATTCCGCGGGCGCCACCGGCTCGCCGTAGAAGAACCCCTGCAGCTCGTCGCAGCCGTGCCGCTTGAGAAAGCGCACCTGCGGGTCGGTCTCGACGCCCTCGGCCACCACCTTGAGGTGCAGGCTGTGGCCGAGCGAGATGATGGCCTGCGCGATCACGCCGTCCTCGGTCTCGGCGCCGGCGCCGATGTCGCGCACGAAGGAGCGGTCGATCTTGAGCGCGTCGATCGGCAGGTCCTTGAGGTAGGACAGGCTGGAGTAGCCGGTGCCGAAGTCGTCCACCGAGAGCGCCACGCCGAGGGATTTCAAGCCCTGCAGCGTGGCGATCGCCGCCTCGACGTTGTGCATCACCATGCTCTCGGTGAGCTCCATCTCGAGCTGCGCCGGCTCGAGGCGGGTTTCCTCCAGGATGCGCGACACCATGCGCACCAGGCCTTCCTGGCGGAACTGCCGCGCCGAGAGATTGACCGAGACCACGCCGGGCTTGAGCCCGCCGTCGAGCCACTCGCGCGTCTGGCGGCAGGACTCGCGCAGCACCCATTCGCCGAGCTGCACGATGAGACCGGTCTCCTCGGCGAGCGGGATGAAGCGCGCCGGGCGCACCAGGCCCCACTCCGGGTGCATCCAGCGCACCAGTGCCTCGGCGCCGACGATGACGCCGCTTTTCATGTCGATTTTCTGCTGGTAGTGCAGGAGGAACTCCTGGCGCTCGAGCGCACGGCGCAGCGCGTTCTCCAGGGCGAGGCGCTCGTTCACCCGCTCGTTCATCTCCGCGGTGTAGAACTGGAAGTTGTTGCGGCCGTGCTCCTTGGCGCGGTACATGGCGGCGTCGGCGTTCTTCAGCAGCGTGTCGACGTCGGGGCCGTCCTGCGGGTACATGCTGATGCCGGCGCTGCAGCTGACGTAGAGCTCCTTGCCGTCGATGGTGATGGGCTCGCTCACTTTCGAGGCGATGCGCTGCATCGCGCGGAAGATCACCTCCTCGCTCGACTGGTCGTTGAGGATCAGCACGAACTCGTCGCCGCCGACGCGCCCCACGGTGTCGCCTTCGCGCAGCGCGGCGCGCAGGCGCTCGCCCATCGCCTTGAGCAGCTTGTCGCCGGTGCTGTGGCCCAGGCTGTCGTTGACGAACTTGAAGTGGTCGAGGTCCATGAACACCACCGCCAGGTTGCGCGGGCTGCGCTGCGCGTACACCGCCTGGCGCAGGCGGTCGTTCAGCAGGTTGCGGTTGGGCAGGCCGGTGAGCGCGTCGTAGTTCGCCTGGTGCTCGAGCTGCACCTGGTAGCGCTTGCGCTCGATCGAGTAGTGCATCGAGCGCAGCAGCAGCTCGCGGTCCAGGCGCCCCTTGACGAGGTAGTCCTGCGCCCCGCCCTTCACCGCCGAGAGCGCCACGGTCTGGTCGTCGTTGCCGGTGAGCACGATGATCGGCACGGTGGGCGAATGGGCGTAGACCTTGGCGAAGGTCTCCAGGCCGAAGCTGTCGGGAAGCGAGAGATCGAGCAGCACCAGGCCGGTCTCGCCCGCCGAGAGCTGCTCGAGCCCCAGCGCCAGGCGGCCGACGCAATGCACCGCGAACGGCGTGTCCGGATCCTCCTTGATCATTTCCTGGATCAACCGGGCGTCGCCCGGGTTGTCCTCGATCAGGAGGACCTGGTGCATCAAATTCCTGCTCTTGCGCCGCTAAATCCCATTAGGCGGCAGCGTCACGACGGTAAGCCAGAACGCATCGATGGATTTCACGACCGTGATGAACTTTTCCAGGTCCACCGGCTTGGTGACGTAGCAGTTGGCGTGCAGGCTATAGGTGCGCAGCACGTCCTCCTCGGCCTTGGAGGTGGTGAGCACCACCACCGGGATGCGCTTCAAGTCGCTGTCGGTCTTGATCGCCTGCAGCACCTCGCGCCCGTCCATCTTCGGCAGGTTGAGGTCGAGCAGGATGATGTCGGGACGCGGCGCGCTGGCATGCTTGCCCTTGCGGCGCAGGAATTCCATCGCCTCGACGCCGTCCTTCACCCAGTGGAAGTTGTTGTAGACCTTGCCTTCCTTGAGCGCCTCGCGCGTCAGGCGCTCGTCGCCCGGGTTGTCCTCCACCAGGAGAATCTCGACCGGACGGTTGCCGTTGACCATGGGTTTCCTCTATTTCGCTAGCGTGAAATGGAAGGCGCTGCCTTCGCCGAGCTTCGACTCGATCCAGATGCGCCCGCCGTGGCGCTCGATCACCTTCTTGCAGATGGCGAGGCCGATGCCGGTGCCCGGATAGTCGCCCTTGGTGTGCAGGCGCTGGAACAGCATGAAGATGCGCTCGAAGTACTGCGGCTCGATGCCGATGCCGTTGTCGCGCACGGTCAGTTGCCACTCCGAGGGACTTTCTTTTACTTCTATGTGAATACGAGGAACCCCCGCGCTGCGGAACTTGAGGGCGTTGCCGATCAGGTTCTGGAACAGCTGCGGCAGCTGCACCTCGTCGCCCTTCACCGTGGGCAGCGGGTCCCAGGTCACCGCCGCGCCCGACTCCTCGATCGCAGCCTTGAGGTTGGCGAGTGCGCGCTTCAGCGCGGCCTCGACCTCGATCGGCTTGAAGTCCCGGTGGCGCGTGCCGACGCGAGAGTAGGCGAGCAGATCCTCGATCAGCTGCTTCATGCGCGCCGCGCCGTCGACCACGTAGTGCATGAACTCGTGCGCGTCCTTGTCGAGCTTGTCGCCGTAGCGGCGCATCACGAGCTGGGTGTAGCTCGCCACCATGCGCAGCGGCTCCTGCAGGTCGTGCGATGCGACGTAGGCGAACTGCTCGAGCTCGCTGTTCGAGCGCTTGAGCTCCTCGTGCGCCTCCTTGAGCGCCGCCTCGGTCCGCTTGCGCTCGGTGATGTCGTTGAACACGGCGATCTCGTACTGCGGGTGGCCGTGCGGGTCGCGGGTGAGCGCCACCGCCAGGTCCACCCACACGACCGAGCCGTCCTTGCGCAGGTAGCGCTTCTCGAAGCGCACCGAGTCGAGCTCGCCCTCGTGCACCCGCGCGCGCTCGGCGTCGGTGAGGTCACGGTCCTCGGGGTGCGAGATCTCCTTGACCGAGCGGCCGAGAAGCTCGGCTTCGGAATAGCCCAGCATCTCGCACAGCCGGCGGTTGACCAGCAGGAAGCGGCCGTCGAGCCCGACGTGCGCGATGCCGTCCTCTGCGTACTCGAAAGTCTGGCGAAAGCGCGCCTCGCTCTCGCGCAGCCGCGCCTCGGCGTCGCGCTGCGCGGTGATGTCGTCGTAGACCGCGATCTCGTAGAGCGGCTTGCCGGCGGCGTCGCGCTCGACCGCCATCGTGAACGCCACCCAGACGACCGAGCGGTCCTTGCGCAGGTAGCGCTTCTCCAGCCGCACCGCGTCGATCGCCCCGGAATACAGGCCTGGACGCTGCTCGTTGATGACGTCGAGATCGTCCGGATGCGAGATGTCCCGGCCCCTGAGGCGCAGGAGCTCCTCCTCGGTATAGCCGAGGATCTCGCACAAGCGCCGGTTGACGCGGATGAAGCGCCGGTCCATCCCGATGTGGGCGATTCCCGAAGCCGCCAGCTCGAAGGTGCGCCGGTAGCGCGCCTCGCTCTCGCGCACCAGCAGCTCGGCGTTCTTGCGCGCGGTGATGTCGGAGATGGTCGAGACGACGCCGTACCAGTCGGACTCGTCGCGCCGGCGCAGGAAGCCGGTATTGACCGAGAGCCAGGTTATCGCGCCCTCGGCCCGCTTGATGCCCACCACGTAGCCGGTGAGCGGCATGCCGGTGCGCACCGTGACGCGGGTGGGGCGCTCGGTTTCGGGATCGAGCGGCGAGCCGTCCTCGTGCACGCAGGGCAGTAGCGAGGCAAAGCCGGCGGCGCCGATGATATCGGCGGCCGGCAGCCCGAGGATGCGCTCGGCGGCGCGGTTGACGAAGGTCACGTTGAGCGACCGGTCGTAGACCAGGATGCCGTC
>DASQGB010000214.1:0-1698 GCA_035632815.1 Burkholderiales bacterium
CCCAGCGCCTTGAGCCGGGCGATGAGCTCGTCGACCAGGATCTGCGGCGCCGAGGCCCCGGCAGTGACGCCGACACGGCGTTTGCCCGCCACCCATGCCGCGCGCAGGTCCGCGGCGCTATCGACCATGTAGGCCTCGGCCCCCATGTGCTCGGCGACCTCCCGCAGGCGGTTGGAGTTCGAGCTGTTGGGAGAGCCCACCACGATTACGACGTCGCATTTCGGGGCCATGAACTTCACTGCGTCCTGCCGGTTCTGCGTGGCATAGCAGATGTCGTCGCGCTTGGGGCCGCGGATTTCGGGAAAGCGCGCCTTGAGCGCGGCGACGATGGCCGCCGCGTCGTCGACGGACAGCGTGGTCTGCGTCACGTACGACAGCCGCGACGGGTCGCGCGGCGCGAGGCCGGCCACGTCCGCCACGGTCTCCACCAGGTGCATCCCGCTTTGCGCCTGGCCCATCGTGCCCTCGGACTCGGGGTGGCCGCGGTGCCCGATCATCACGATCTCGGAACCCGCCTGGAGCATCTTCGCCACCTCGACGTGCACCTTGGTGACCAGCGGGCAGGTGGCGTCGAATACTTTCAGGCCCCGGCGCTCGGCGTCCCCGCGTACCGCTTGCGATACGCCGTGGGCGCTGAAGATCACCGTGGCGCCGACGGGCACCTCGTCGAGCTCATCGACGAACACCGCGCCCTTCGCCCGCAGGTTGTCGACCACGTACTTGTTGTGCACGATCTCGTGCCGGACGTAGATCGGCGCGCCCAGCTGCTCGAGCGCGCGCTCGACGATCTCGATCGCGCGCTCGACGCCTGCGCAGAAACCGCGGGGATTGGCGAGGAGCACTTCCATGCAGCTATTTTCTCACGCTTAGGCGAGAGCGCTTCGCGTAGGCCTTGTCGAATGCGGCTTCCAACTTCGGATTGGTGCCCTTCATGCGATCGACGACCCTCTTCGCCCAGTCGAAGTATTCCTGCTGGCGGCGCCGGTCCCAGTGGGCCGGGGGGCGCCTCGCGACGTCGCGCACGTTGCAGATCTTGTCTGCAAGTTTTACAAGTTTCGCTTCGGGACTGATCGCGGGGGCGTGCTTGATTTGCAGCGCCTTTCGCATCGCCTTGGGCAGCCGCTTGTCGTCCGTGACCTCGGCGACGATGCCGGCGATCTTCGCGCCGAACAGCCGCCGCAGCTCCTTCTGGCTGGTGGCGGTATCCTCAACCGTGTCGTGCAGCAGCGCTGCGCAAAGGACATGGATATCCGCCACCCTGCCCTCCTTCACGAGCACGTTGGCGAGGGCGATCGGGTGGTTGATGTAAGGCGAGGCGACGCGATCCTTGCGCCGCTGGTCGCGATGCTTTTGAGCCGAGAAGGCAAGCGCCTTGAGCAGCAGCGCCAGATCTGCTCGAGGCGGATTCACTGCCTGCCCTGCCCGCGCCGACTGGTTCTTCATTAAGCAGCGGGGCGAGCGCGCCCGGATTTCTCAGTGTGCAGAAAGCCGTCGAGGATTAGCAGCACCGCACCGATAGTGATGGCCGAATCTGCCACATTAAACGCCGGCCAGTGCATACCCATGGCATGCAAATCGACGAAATCGACCACGTGGCCGAAACGCAAGCGGTCGATCACGTTCCCGAGCGCGCCGCCCAGGATGAGCGCGAGGCCGGCGCGCAGCATCCGGCTGCCCTCGGTGCGCAGCAGGAACACC
>DASQGB010000215.1:0-1554 GCA_035632815.1 Burkholderiales bacterium
AGATCGGCCGGCGCAACAACCCGATCATGAAAGGCTTCGCGGGACAGCTGAGCAAGCAGGACATCGAGGACCTGGCCGCGTGGTTCGCGAGCCAGAAGTCCAAGCTGCACGACCAGCGCTGAAGGTTTTGCCCCCCTGATAAGGGGGGTGGCGCGGAGCGCCGGGGGGTTTCGGTTTTCGGCTTCCGGGAAGCAGCGCTTCGGAAACCCCCCGCTCGCTGCGCTCGCGACCCCCTTGTCAGGGGGTCGAATCAGATCGTGTTGGCCTTGCGCTCGGAGCGGCCGACCAGCACTTCCCACAGTCCCTGCGACGGCTTACGCAGCAGCTCGTCGGCGCGCTCGTTGAGCACGTACCACAGGCCGCGCCTGAGCTCGTCGTCGAGCTCACCGGGCCGCCACATCACCAGGCCGGCGAGGAAGCGCGCTTGCGCCGGCTCGGTCTCGATGATGCGGTCGACGACCTCGCTGTCCATGGCGAGGAACAGATCCGGCGCGATTCTCACCGAGCGCCCGCCGGGACTGTCGCGCCGTTGCACCAGCGCGAAGATCACTTCGGAGCTGAGCGGGCCGCCCAGATAGACCGGCTCGGTCACCTTCTGCGACGGCGGATGGTTCGGGAACAGCTTGCCCAGCGTGGTCTTGGTGGGCTTGTTTACGATGAAGCCGACATGGCGCTCGCTGCCCACGGGCTTTGCGACGATGATGGTCGAAGCATAGAGCTGGTCCTGCAGCTGGCGCTTCGCGACCAGGACGATGGTGTCGGCCGCGGCAACGGGCGCGGCCCACAGAAGGGCGGCGGCGAGGGCGGCGAGCAGGAATCTCATGGCGGTCTCCGGTATTGGTAAGAGCATCATGCGCGCCGGAATATGTAGTTCAGTCAGCTACGCCCCGGCCCGCCGCTAGTCCGGTCGGACTTTGGCGCCGCGCTCCAGGCATTCCAGGTAGGCCGCCGCGTCCGGCGGCGCCTTGTCGGCTTGCGAGCGACTCACCGTTTCGGCCAGGCACTCCAGCGCCTGGTGCAGCGCCGCGTGCCGCTCGCCGCAGCGCTCGACCAGGGCGCGGAAGCGGGCAGCGATGCCGGCCGGCTGGTCGATCGAAAGCTGCTCCTCGAGCGCCGCGTGCAGGCTCAGGTGCAGGAAGGGGTTGGCCTCGCCGGCAAAGTCGCGCTCGCGGTAGCGCCCCGGCTGCGAGAGCAGGGCGTGGTATTCGGGATGCTGCAGGATCACCTCGAGCGCGAGGGTCTCGAAGCCCGCCAGCGGCTCGCCGGCGCGGTACTTGCGCCAGGCGCCGAAGAAGGCCTCGCGTACTTCCTCGCGTGTGGGCTCAAACATCGCGTGTCTTGGCCTTGAACTCGCACAGGTCGCGGATCAGGCACTGCGGGCAGCCCGGCTTGCGCGCAAGGCAGACGTAGCGGCCATGCAGGATCAGCCAGTGGTGCGCGTTGTGCAGGTACTCGGGCGGCGTGAATTTCAGCAGTTTCTGCTCGACTTCAAGAACATCCTTCCCCGGCGCCAGGCCGGTGCGGTTGGCGACGCGAAAGATGTGCGTGTCGACC
>DASQGB010000216.1:0-3734 GCA_035632815.1 Burkholderiales bacterium
CTTGCCGTTGAACAGCACTTCACCGGAATGGAATGTGGTGTGCCCCATGATCGTGGAAAGCAGCGTGGTCTTGCCCACGCCGTTGCGGCCCAGCACCGCCAGCGCGCCGCGCTCCGGCAGCGCGAGGTCGACGTCTTCCAGAACCACGGTCTCGCCGTAGCCGGCGCGGATCTTCCTTGCTTGCAGGAGGTCAGCCATGGTGCGGCTCGCCGAGGTAGACCTCGTGGACGCGCCGGTCGCGCGCGATCTCCTCGGGCGGGCCCTCGACCAGCACCTCGCCCTGCACCAGCACGGTGATGCGGCGCGCGAAGCGGAACACCACTTCCATGTCGTGCTCGATGATGAGGATCGCGATCTCAGAGGGCAGCTTTTGCAGATTGCGCAAGATCTTGTCGGTCTCCTCGGAGGGCACGCCCGCCGCGGGCTCGTCCAGCAGCAGCACCTTGGGCCGCAGCCCGAGCGCGATGGCGATCTCGACCAGGCGCTGCTTGCCGTAGGGCAGGTCCATGACCGGAGCCGAGGCTACGTCGGCGATGCCCAGGGTGGAAAGCAGCTCCCTGGATTCCTCGATTATTTCCCGGTAGCTGCTCGCGGGGCGCCACATGCGGTGAGCGACGCCGCGCCGTTCCGCGATCCCGAGCGCGACGTTGTCGAGCACCGGCAGATGGCGGAACAGGGTGTTGATCTGGAACGTGCGCCCGAGGCCGCGCTTCACGCGCTCGGCCTGCGGCGCGCGGGTGATGTCCTCGCCGCCGAGCACGATGCGCCCGGAAGAGGGCCGCAGCACGCCCATCAGCATGTTGACGAAAGTCGTCTTGCCGGCGCCGTTCGGACCGATGAGCGCGTGCCGGTCTCCGGCCTGGAGCCGGAAATCGATGTTCTGCGCGACCGTCAGTGCGCCGAAGCTTTTGCAGAGCTTCTGGGTTTCGAGGACGGCATCCATTTGTCGATCAGGCCGAGAATTCCACCGGGGGCGAACATGACCACCACCACCAGCAGCAGGCCGATCCCGAAGTACCAGTACTCCGGGAACTGCTTGGCGAGGAGGTCCTGCGCGATGAGGTACACCAGCGGGCCGACGAACGCGCCGTAGATGCGGCCGACGCCGCCGAGGATCAGCATCACCAGCAGCTCGCCCGAGGGCTCGAAGCCGAGCACGTTGAGGCCGACGAACTGGTTGGTCTGGCACAGCAGGGCGCCCGCGACGCCCGCCATGACGGCCGAGATGGCGTAGACCCCGACCAGGCGCCGGTACACCGGCGCTCCGACCGCATGCATGCGGGCGGTGTTCTCGCGCATGCCGGTGAGCATGGCGCCGAATGGCGAGTAGATCAGCCGCCGCACCAGGAACCAGCCGATGAAAAGGAACGCCAGGCAGTACAGAAACGCGGTCCTGCCGAACAGATCGAACCTGAACTGGCCCAGGATCGGCGCCACCGTAACTCCGGACAGGCCGTCGGCGCCGCCGGTGAGCCAGCTCGCCTTGTTCGCGATCTCGAGCACGATCGAGGTGATCGCGAGCGTCAGCAGCAGCAGCGCCAGCGCCCGCGTGCGCAGGATCACGGCCCCGGTCACCACGCCGAGCAGGCCGGCCGCGGCGGCGGCGCCGGCCATCTGCAGGAACGGGTCGGTGATGCCGGCCTTGGCGCTGAGGATCCCCGCGACATACGCGCCGAGGCCGAAGAACGCGCTATGCCCCAGGGTGATGATGCCGGCGTAGCCGAGGATCAGATCGAGCGACAGCGCGAACAGCATGTAGATCAGGATGCGCGCGCCCAGCGACAGGTACTCGGGCAGCAGAAAGAACGCGGCCAGCGCCGCGATCCACGGCAGGAATTCCGGCCAGCGCAGCCGCGGATCGGCGCTGTATCCGCCCGCATGCGTCACGTGCGCACTCCGAACAGGCCGGCCGGGCGCCACAGCAGCACGCCGATCGTCGCCGCGTAGACCAGGAAGGCGCCGAACTCGGGGATCCAGTATTTGCAGGCAGTGTCGGCGATGCCGATGAGGAGCGCGGCGACGAACGGCCCGCGCAGGCTGCCCAAGCCGCCGACCGCCACAACGATGAGGAAGTACACCAGGTGCTCGAGCGGGTAGCCCCAATGCACCGGCAGGATGTCGGCGCCGAGCGCGCCACCCAGCCCGGCCAGCCCGCTGCCGAGCGCGAAGGTCGACGTGAACAGGCGCCGCGTGTTGATGCCGACCGACTGCGCCATGCCGCGGTTGTCGACCGCGGCGCGCAGCATCGCGCCCCAGCGCGTGCGCTCGACGCCGAGCCAGAGCGAGGCGATGATCACCCCGGAGAAAACTATAAGGAAGACTCTATAGGTGGGGAAGTCGCGGCCAAGCACGTGCACCTGCCCTCTGAGATAGTCGGGCAGGAACACCGGCGCCGCCAGCGTGCCGTAGATCAGCCGCGCCACCGCCACGGACATGAAAATCAGGCCGATGGTGAATAGCACCTGCGCCAGCTCGCCCGCGGCGTAGAGCCGCGAGTACAGCAGCCGCTCCAGAAAAATGCTGCCGACGGCAACCAGCACGAAGGCGGCAACCAGCGCGAGCGGGAAGGGCACGCCAAAGCGCGCCATGGCGGTCGCCAGGATAAACCCTCCGGCCATGGCGAACACGCCGTGGGCGAGGTTGATGAATCCCATCAGGCCCATCGTCACCGACAGGCCGACGGAGATCACGTAGAGGATCATGCCGTAAGCGACGCCGTGAAAGGCGACGCTTACGACAGAGGAGAGGAATTCCCCCAGAAAATTCTTATTTCTTTTGCAGCTCTTTCCAGGGGTCCTTCAGGGCCGTGGCGAAGGTCTCGAGCTCGACATTGGCGAGCTGGCCGCCGACCCGGCGCACCTCGCGCAGGTACTCGTTCTGGATGATGTCGCGCGTTTCGGGGTCGATCGAGATCGGTCCACGGGGGCTGTTGGCGTTCTTGTAGCCCTTGAGCAGCTCCATGGTCTTGTCGGGATCGATCTTCCCCTTTTGCGCCTTGATGACGTGGAAGATCGCGTCCATGCCGTCCCAGCCGCCGACGGCGATGAAGTTCGGTGTGCTGCCGGCGCCGTACTCCTTTTTCCAGGCCGCTACGAAGGCCTTGTTCGCCGGCCGCTCGGCGGCCGCGGAGTAGTGGAACATGGTGGTGACGCCGAGCGCGACGTCGCCCATGTTGGGCAGCTCCTCGTCGGTGGTGATGTCGCCCGGCCCGATCAGCTTGATCCCCGCCTTGTCCAGGCCCAGATCACCGAAATTCTTCATCACCGCGGTGGCGGTCTTGCCGGCAGGGATGAACACCATCAGCGTGTCGGGCTTGGCGTCCTTGACGCGCTGCATGTACGCGGCCCAGTCCGGGTTCTGCAGCGGCACGCGCACGCTGTCGAGCACCTTGCCGCCGCCTGCCTTGAACGCCTGCGAGAACGCCGTCTCGGCATCGTGGCCGGGGCCGAAATCGCTTACCAGGGTGTAGGCGGTCTTGAATTTCTTCGACGCCCACTGCCCGAGCGGGTAGCTCGACTGCCACAGCGTGAACGAGAGCCGGGCTATGTACGGCGAGCGCGTGGTGATCACCGCGGTGCCGGCGTTCATGATCACGAACGGGATCTTCGCTTCGGTGCACAGCGGCGCCATCGCCATGGCGTTGGGCGTGAAGATCACGCCGGTGAGCAGGTTGACCTTGTCGCGCACGATCAGCTCCTGCGCCACCTGTCTCGCCTTGTCGGGGTTGGGCCCGG
>DASQGB010000217.1:0-2423 GCA_035632815.1 Burkholderiales bacterium
ATCTTGGTGCCGCTCAAGCTGTAGCCGCCCGCGACCTTCTTCGCGCGCGTCTGCATCGAGCCGGGATCGGAGCCGTGGTTCGGCTCGGTGAGGCCGAAGCAGCCGATCCACTCGCCGATGGCGAGCCTGGGCAGGAACTTCTTGCGCTGCGCTTCGGTGCCGAACTGGAAGATCGGCACCATCACCAGCGACGACTGCACGCTCATCGAGGAGCGGTAGCCCGAGTCGATGCGCTCGACCTCGCGCGCGATCAGGCCGTAGGACACGTAGTTCAGCCCCGGGCCGCCGTATTCGGGCGGGATGACCGGTCCGAGCATGCCGAGCCCGCCCATCTCGCGGAAGATGGAGGTGTCGGTTTTCTCCTCCCGAAAGGCTTCCAGCACTCGCGGCGAGAGCTTCTCCTGGCAGTACTTGTGCGCGGCGTCGCGCACCATGCGCTCTTCCTGCGTGAGCTGCTGGTCGAGGAGGAGGGGGTCATGCCAGACGAACTCGGCCTTGGGCTTCTTGATGGGGGCGTTCATGACTGGACCCTTTCGAGAATGACGGCGAGGCCCTGGCCGACGCCGATGCAGAGCGACACGGCCGCATAGCGGCCGCCCGACTGCTGCAGCTCGCGCGCTACGGTGAGGGCGAGGCGCGCGCCCGAGGCGCCGAGGGGATGGCCGATGGCGATCGCGCCGCCGTTGGGATTGACGCGCGCGTCCTTGAAGTCGACGTTCATCAGCTTGAGGCAGCCGAGCACCTGGCTCGCGAAGGCCTCGTTGATCTCGATGATGTCCATGTCGGCGAGCTTCAACCCCGCGCGCTCCAGCGCGCGCGGGATGGCGTACGCGGGTCCCACGCCCATGATGCGCGGCTCGACGCCGGCGCTGGCCGCGGCGCGGATCCTGGCAAGGGGTTTCTTGTTATTTCGCTCTCCCCACTTCTTACTTCCGATGACTAGTGCGGCCGCGCCGTCGTTGACCCCCGAGGCGTTGCCCGCCGTGACCACGCCGCCTTCGAACAGGGGCTTCAGCTTGGCGAGCGCGTCCATGGTTGAATCTCGGCGGGGATGCTCGTCAGAATCGACAGTGGTGGGTGGAGAATCTTTTTTCTTGGAGGGCAAAGAAACGGCGTGAATCTCGCCCTTGTAGAAGCCCTCTTTCTCGGCCGTCGCATATTTCTGCTGCGAGGCGAGGGCGAATTCGTCGGACTGGCTGCGCGTGATGCCGAAATCCTTCGCCACGTTGTCGCCGGTCTCGGGCATCGAGTGGTTGCCGAACTGCTTGATGAACCTAGCGTTGGGGAAGCGCGTGCCGATGGTGCTGTCGTACATCTTCACGTCGCGGCTGTAGGGCGAGTCGGCCTTGGCGATGACGTAAGGCGCGCGGCTCATGCTCTCGACGCCGCCGGCGATGTAGAGCTCGCCCTCGCCGCAGGTCACCGCGCGCGCGGCGTCGACCACCGCCTGCAGGCCGCTCGCGCACAGGCGATTCACCGTGACCCCCGGCGTGCTCGGCGGCAGCCCGGCGAGCAGCGCGGCGAAGCGCGCGACGTTGCGGTTGTCCTCGCCGGCCTGGTTGACGCAGCCGAGCACCACGTCGCTGATCTCGGCCGGCTCGATCTTGTTGCGCGCGGCGAGCTCCCGGATCACCTCGCCCGCGAGGTCGTCGGGCCGCAGCGGGGCGAGCTTGCCGGCGTGCCGGCCGATGGGCGTGCGCAGTCCATCGTAGAGGTAGGCGTCTAGCATGAGGTCACTCCGGAGTAAGCAGGGATACGCCGAGCCGAGCGCGGCGCCTGAGCCAGGGGCTCGCGCGATAGCGCGGCTCCCGGTAGAACTCGTGCATCGCCTCGAGCACGGCGAGGATGCGTTTAGGCCCGAGCGCATCGCCCATGCCGAGCGGCCCGCGCGGGTAGCCCAGACCCAGCACTACGGCGCGGTCGAGGTCCTCGGGCGAGGCGATGCGCATCTGCGCGATGTCGCAGCCGACGTTGACGATATGGGCGACGACGCGCTGCGCGACGAAGCCCGGGGAATCGTTGATCACCGATACCGGCACGCCGTCGGAGGCGAGCAGGGCGTGCGCTGCGTCGCGCACCTCCGCGCGCGTGACCGGCGTGCTCATCAGCGTTCGGCGCTTGGAGAAGCCGAACAGCGGGTCGACGGCCACGCTGCGCGCGGGATCGAGGTTGTGCTCGAGCGCCGCGGTGGTCGCGTCCTGGCCGAGCGGGGCGACGAAGCACACCGCGCTCTTCGCCGGGCTGTTGTCGATGCGCGCGCCGAGCGCCATGAGGAGCTCTCTCAGCTCGGGGACGGCCCAGACCGATTCCGGCCTTTGCGAGGGCGGCCTTTCTTCGACGACCTTTTCGGCAACGCCGTCCTTGCCATAGGCGTACCAGCCGCGGCCGGTCTTGCGCCCCAGCAGCCCGGCGGCGACGCGCGG
>DASQGB010000218.1:0-2118 GCA_035632815.1 Burkholderiales bacterium
GGCCGGTAGTAGGCCGCATGCATGCGCGCACCGGACACCGCCTCGTAGGCGTCCATCAGGTCCTCGCGCTCGCGGAAGCAGTACAGGAATACGGTCATCGCGCCGATGTCCAGGCCGTGCGCGCCGAGCCACAGCAGGTGATTCAGGATCCGCGTCACCTCGTCGAACATCACCCGGATGTACTGCGCGCGGATCGGCACCTCGATGCCGAGCAGCCTCTCGATCGCCATGACGTAGGCGTGCTCGTTGCACATCATGGAGACATAGTCGAGCCGGTCCATGTAGGGCACCGACTGGATGAAGGTCTTGTGCTCGGCGAGCTTCTCGGTCGCGCGGTGCAGCAGGCCGATGTGCGGGTCGGCGCGCTGGATCACCTCGCCGTCGAGCTCGAGCACCAGGCGCAGCACGCCGTGCGCCGCCGGATGCTGCGGGCCGAAATTCAAGGTGTAGTTGCGGATCTCGGCCATTTATTCGCTTTCCGCGTAATTTTTATGGCGCACGATGCGTGGAGTCACCTCCCTCGGATCGATCGTCACCGGCTGGTAGATCACGCGCTTCTGGTCGGGGTCGTAGCGCATCTCGACGTAGCCCGACAGCGGGAAGTCCTTGCGGAAGGGATGGCCGACGAAGCCGTAGTCGGTGAGGATGCGGCGCAGATCCGGATGCCCCTCGAACATGAGGCCGTAGAGATCGAAGGCCTCGCGCTCGAACCAGTTCGCCGCCGGCCACACCTCGACCAGCGAGCTCACCACCGGGAATTCGTCATCGGGGCAGAAGGTGCGCACCCGCAGCCGCCGGTTACTTTTGAGGGAAAGTAAATGGACCACAACTGCGAAGCGAGAACCCTCGCGCGGCTTGTCGCCGTAAGCGGCATAGTCGACGCCGCAGAGGTCGATGAGCTGCTCGAAGCCGAGCTGGTCGCGCAGCTTTTCGCAGGTGCTCCTCAAGTCGAAGGACTGGACTTCGACCGTCAGCTCGCCGAGCCGCTCGAGCGGGGCGAAGCCGATCTGCACCAGCTCGTCATGCAATTTCTGCAGCCGGGGTGTCATCGGGCTATGGTGTTAGTTCGCTTGATTTTGTTCTGCAGCTGCACGATGCCGTACAGCAGCGCTTCCGCAGTCGGCGGGCAGCCCGGGACGTAGATGTCGACCGGGACGATGCGGTCGCAGCCGCGCACCACGGAGTACGAATAGTGGTAGTAACCGCCGCCGTTGGCGCAGGAGCCCATCGAGATCACCCAGCGCGGCTCGGCCATCTGGTCGTAGACCTTGCGCAGCGCGGGCGCCATCTTGTTGCATAGCGTGCCGGCGACGATCATCACGTCGGACTGGCGCGGGCTGGGGCGAAACACGATGCCGAAGCGGTCGAGGTCGTAGCGCGCCGCGCCGGCGTGCATCATCTCCACCGCGCAGCAGGCGAGGCCGAAAGTCATCGGCCACAGCGACCCGGTGCGGGTCCAGTTCACCACCTTGTCGACGGTGGTGGTGACGAAGCCCTGCGACAATACGCCTTCTATTCCCATTCCAGCGCGCCTTTCATCCACTCGTAGATGAAGCCGACTACCAGGATCGCGAGGAACAGCGCCATCGAAAGCGCTCCGCCGAGGCCGACCTCGTTGACCACCGTCGCCCAGGGAAAGAGGAAGGCGATCTCCAGGTCGAACAGGATGAACAGGATCGCCACCAGGTAGTAGCGCACGTCGAACTTCATGCGCGCGTCCTCGAACGCCTCGAAGCCGCATTCGTAGGGCGAGAGCTTCTCGGGGTCCGGGCGGCTGGGGGCGAGCAGCTTCCCCAGAACCAGCGGCGCCACACCGACGCCGAGGCCCACCAGAATGAAAAGGAGAATCGGAAAGTATTCTGCGAGCATAGTCTGGTGCCCACGAGCAGACTCGAACTGCTACGGCTTTTTAGGCCACTAGCCCCTCAAGCTAGCGTGTCTACCAATTTCACCACGTGGGCGGCTTAGTCTCTGATTATCCCCCAAAAATCACTGCGGAACTTCCTTGCCCTGCGGCGCCGGCGGCGCGGGCTTCACCGGCTCGGAGGCCGCTTTCTTTTCCTGTTTCGCGGGCTGGCTGCGCACCGCGTCGATCACGCCGCCGCCTTCCACCGGCTT